>NZ_JAMXLV010000021.1 GCF_024054535.1 Thermococcus alcaliphilus
TGTTGCTCTGATTTTCTTTTCTGGTGGGATTTTGTTTCGGCGAAAAGGTTTTAAGGCTGAAACCATCCAGTGGATAATGGTTTCAGCTTGCATATTCCCCTCTTTCTTTTTCTGAGGGAGTGTCTGAGATTTAAACCTGACACCCCACTGCTTATCCTGACAGTATCCATAACGTTTTACCAATGATAGTGACAAACTACAATCCATTATGTTAAGCAATTTTCAAAATATTTATATAATTTAATAACCAAGAAATATACAAGGTGACTTGTATATGAAAAAGAAAATCGATAAATTTGATTTACAAATTATGAAAATACTAGCAAAAAATTCCCGAATAAATTATAGACAACTTGCAGAACTTCTAAACACAACAAGACAGAGAGTTTCTAGACGTTTAGAAAAACTTGAAAGAGAAGGAATAATAAAGAAATATACTATAATTCCAGACTTTGATAGATTAGGATACACCTACGTAGCTATTGGACTTTCACTAAAACCTGGTGCTCCTGTGGATAAAATTATTGAAACCCTAAAAGAAGACGAGGAAATTAAAGTTATTCAAAGAGCCATTGGATATCATCAATTAATAGTTCACATAGTGGCTCCCAAAAATATGAAAGAGATTGAAAGAAAAATTCACGAACTTTCTAAAAAAGTGGAAGGGTTAGAAAGTTATGACATAAGTTTTGTAACAGATATAGTTAAATTTGAGCTCGTCTGAAAACTTTCCTTTTTTCGGCAATATGTGAAAGAAAAGCTAATAAAAGCTCGGATAAAAGAGACTGGCAGAGTCATAAGCGGTGAGTACAATGAACATTGCCACTGTTGCAGTAATTGCAGTATTGGGAACTTTGGCATATAAACTAAAGGCCCTCGATGCCAAAGGCACTATAGTAGCTGCACTTATTGGAGTAATGACTATCGTATTTGGGGGGATTTTCCCATTTTTGGCGTTACTTACCTTTGTCCTTCTTGGAGTTTTTGCGACTAAGTATCGCCTTGCAGAAAAAGTCAAAAGAGGAATCGCTCAAGAAGGAAAGGGGACAAGAAGCTGGCAGAATGTTCTTGGGAATGGTCTTGCCGCTGTAATATTCTTGCTAATTGAATACTACACCAAGCAAGATGTTTTTTGGGCAGCTACGTTTTCCGCAATAGCGACTGCAAATGCTGACACTCTCGCCAGTGAGCTGGGGAAGATATTCGGCAAGGCCCCAAAAATGATAACAAATCTAAAGCCAGCAAATGTGGGAGAAAATGGTGCTATCTCATGGCAAGGTGAGCTCATAGCCCTAATTGGAGCATTTGTTATAAGCATTTTTTCGGTGTTTTTAACTCCTCAAAAAACGGAAATGCTCTTTGCAGTAACCCTTGGTGGATTTATAGGGTGCAACATTGATAGCTTACTCGGGGCAACACTTGAGAATAAGGGGATTATAAACAACCACCACACAAACTTTTTAGCCACTATCATAGGGGGAATAATTGGAGGGGTAATTTTCCGCTCCCTGCTGTGATGAGATGGCGGATTGCTGAATTGTGATGACGACCTTAGGATCTGAGCTACACTTTGTCTCCTTTTTTCCTTAATTCTTCCCCATAAATAGTCCAAAGGGCAATTAGAGCAGCTGGAATTCCGTGTTCCGTTGCAAAAGTCATATACGGAGCAAGATCAATGACATAGTCTGCGTATCTAAAAAGTCCCCTCGGGATGCCTTCCCTCGAACCTATAAAAACCACAACTTCCTTGGCATAGTATAGGTCTTTTGCAAGATTTTCTTTTACTTCAGAAACGCTGTGCCCCTTTGGATCGGTTATTATAAGCAACCTTTTGTTTCGTCTTTTGTCCCTTATAACTTGATAAAGATCCCACACGCTAACTGGGACTTTTTCCACTTTCCAGGGGTATGCCTCCCGCTGGATCTGATGCCTAGACTCCTGACCGATTTTTACCCCTTTTATGAATTCCATCAGCTCATAAGCATCCATTTTCTCTTTAGGTGCTATAATAAGCTCTCTCACCTCAAAAGCTTGAGCGGCTCTCCCGATTTTCTCCCCAAAATTTCTACAAGCCTTGTAATCACCCCAATAGGGCATCTGAACTATTGTAACTTTTTTAAAGAGCTTTCTTGCGTCTATCTTCTCTGGAGTAAACTTCTTCCACTCCTCTTTTCCGGTGATGGATATGTAAGCCCTATCTCCGATGATCTCCACCAAAACTGTTTTATCTGGAAAAGTTAAATCAACTTCGGCGTTTGTAAGCTCCTTTATCTTTCCCCCGAGAGCTACGTTAACATCAACACTTGAGAACCCATGCTTTCCTCTTCTTTTAGTTTTTACTGCAAAGCTTTCGCCTTCCTTTATGTAAGCAGCTATTTGCTCTGAGACGCTTAAGATGTCCTCAATTGTTGCAGGCACTTCAAAGAGCACGGGGATAACTCTTTCAATCTCGGGAATATCAAAAAGCTTTTGTTCCACATCTTTATCTTCAGTTTCCACAAGAACAAGACCAGAATACCCCTGAGGAGCTATCCAAACTTTGGCATCCTCAAGAACATCCTTAATGTAATTGGCAGCAACAGCCTCCATTCCCCGCTGGGTTTTAATTAAAAACTTCATGAAAACCACCAAAAGCTAAGAGAAAAGAGAAATAATCAAGCCTCTGGCTCTGCAAGGACCTTTATCTTTCTTATCTCAGCTCTCTTGAGTGGATATATCTTCTTGGCTTCTCTTGCTATTTCAGCAGCCATTTTTCCGTTAACTGCCTCAAGCACAAAGTCTGTGAAGTTAAGCTCCTCTGCCTTCTTACGGATTATGTTCTCCATTATTTCCCTGATAGCCCTCTCCTGGCTTGTCTGGATTCTTCTTATTGCTATAACCATACCCATAACTCTAAGCTTGTAACCGTCCTTTGTTGTTATGTTGAAGATACCATCGATTCTCGTGGTTCTTCTCCTAACAAGGCTTCTTATGTAGCTTCTCGCCAACTTGTGGCCCTTAAACTTAGTGTAGGCGTTCTGCCCTTTAACGTCGTAAATCTGGAAGTAAAGCTTTACCTGACCCTTTGTGAAATCTCCGGTTAGATCCTTCAAAGTGGTCTCAATTACCCTTCCCTTTACTTTTTCGGGATCATCTGCGGGAGTTAAACCAATTTCCTTGCTCCCGAAAAATTCTGGAGCGTAAACTATATACCAGTTCTTAAGCTTCCACTTATCCCTTGCAGCGGCAGCCCTCTTCCTTGGGTTAGCTCTTGCCATCTTAACACCTCCAATTTCATTTCTTTATGACATCCTCAGCGATCTTGATTGAAAACACCAAATCATCCAGCGCTACTATCAAGCTTTCAATCTCACCAAGGTATTTAACTTTTGTTATGACTCTACCATCTTCCCAGTAAGTTCTAAATTTAAAGTTTTCTGGTAGATTCAGATTGTCCACCTCAACGGCCTCGGCAATTGCCTTGGCGATACTTTCATCCCCATACTCCCAAATTATCTCTGCCCTGGCTTTAATTTTCATCTGTCCCACCGCTTGAGTTCTGCTCTTCAAGGAGCTTGTCTATTAGCTCAGCAAATTCGTCTATTTTATCTTTGGGAATTCTTATGCCTGCTGCTATTGCATGCCCTCCTCCTTCTCCTCCAAGAATTTCTGCGGCTTTCCTTAAGGCTTCTCCCAAGTCATATCCTTTTTCAATTCCTTTTTTCGTCGTTCTAGCAGAACCTTTTACCAATCCGTCCTCTTCGCTGTCTGCTAGGACAATAACGGGCTTTTCTGGCTTTGCAAGCTGGGCATTTATCGCCATTGTTGCTGCTATTCCAACCATTGTGTCTTTGATGTTTTTGCCTGCGTAGAATATGTAAGCGTGTTCTTTTTCAACTGCATTGCTCCAGTTTTGTATCAGGTATCTCCTCATCTCTATTTGCTCTCTCTTGTACTCATCCACGAGTTTTAATGCATCTTTGAATGCCTTCTCGTCCCCCAAGCATATTGCAACGCCCAAAGTGCCCATGTTAAGCCTTCCTGTAGCATTTAGGAGGGTAGCAAATTCCCTTGCCTCGTGCCTAGGGTCTCCTTCAGGATAGAGCTTAATTAGCACAACGTCACCGATAAGCCTGTCAATGTCCTCTTTAGAAGCGTTGTTCTTAATCAAGTGAATAACAAGTGCATCGTGGAGCTTTCTTTTTTCCTCTTCTCTAAGCTGCCAGTACTTCATATCTGGATCAAAGCCCTTGCTACGCAGGAATTCTATTGCATTTCTCAAATCCCCTGTAATACCCGGAAGTTCTGGATTTGATGCATAAGCAAGCATTTGAGCCAAAGTCCGAGTTTCTCTTCCAAAGAGCCTCAGTTCTTTGCGGAGTTCTATCAAGTCCAACTCTTTTGCATCTTCTATTATATCAATGTTCATTCCATGAAATTGTCCGTCGATTTCTTGCATATCACCAACTGCACCAACCAAAGCCAAGTAGCTTAGGTCTTTGTTTCTTTCGTTTATCGCCCTTGCTATGAAGTAAGCAACACCAGAACCGCTCAAGTCTCTAACGCTATCTGCTCCAAATTGGGTGGGATTTACGAGTATATGGTTTTCTTGTTCGATTTCACCATCTTCTGGGGGATGGTGATCTGCTATAACAACACTAGCATCCTTTAGATAGTTCTCAATCAGCTTTATAGACCCGCTTCCAAGATCACTGAAAACATAAATTTTCTGCTTTTCTTCTGCAAGCTCTTTTAACGTATCTTCCCCAAGCTGTTTCACTATGCTGAGATGAAAATCCGCACCTTCCCTAGCAAGCGCTTTTGCTAGAATTGCACCGGCAGTTATGCCATCTGCATCCCTGTGTGAAACAATACGGATAGTATGGCCTAACTCAATGTGCATCTTTATTAGCTCTGCACCTTCCCTAACCTTCTCCAAAAATGCGTTCTTATCCATTATACCACCTTAATAAGGAAAAAGGTGAAAATCAGCGAACGAGAAGCTTTGCTTGCTCTGGATCGTATCTCCACTTTGCTGGTAGCTTTCCGGTTCTCCTGTAGTATTTTACAAGTCTCCTGATCTTGCTCTCAGTAAGCTGAAGACCCCTCATTGAATGAAGGTCTTTGGGATGTTGTTCTAGGTGCTTCCTAAGTTTGACTGCCTTTCTAATGAGGAACATTAAATCCTCTGGAATCTCTGGAGCAAGGCCGTTCTCTTCGAGTATCTTGGTTATTTTCTTGCCAGTGATGAGTCTAACACTCGGAATTCCGTATTGATCCCTCAAAATAGTGCCTATCATGGCAGCACTATAACCTTCCTTCCTAAGCTTAACAACAAGATTTTCAACTTCCTCAGCAGTGTACTCCACCCATGTAGGTGGGGCTGTCCTCGGTGGCTTCTTTGATCCGGACTTTCCTCTTTTTCTTGCATGCAACCTTGCCATTTCCAACACCTCCCGGTGACGGCCAGCTACTGCCAGCCGCCCCTTATAAGATTGCCAATAGTGGGTGATAAAAGGGCTTTAAAAAGTTTGCCCTTGAGATGTTTTACGTTTTTAGAAAATAAGCAGGAAGACAATCTGCATTCGAAATTCTTATTAACATCAAAGGCAAAGATATTATTTAGAGCGGAGGGTTAGTTAATGAGAATTGAAATCAAACTTAAACCTGAAAATAAGAATGCTATAGTGCCCTTTAATTACAACGATGAAATTCATGACCAGCTGCTTGAAAAGATTTTCCTTGCGGCGCCAGATTTAGCTGAGGTGCTTCAAACGGAGTATAAGGATTACTTCACCTTTTCCAGGATAATGATTAGAGAGAGGGAGATTATTCCCGATAAAGGAATTAAAGTGCTCTCGGATGATATATCCCTCTACGTTTCATCTTCTCTCACCGAAATCATAAAGGCAATTGCAGAGGGGTTTATCTCGAATCCTATCTTAAAGGTGGGAGAAGCAACGTTCTCCATGGCCGACATAAAAATACTCCGGGAGCCAAAGATAAGGGATGGAACGCTTTTTTCAACGTTAAGCCCCATAGTTGTTAGGACAGCCAAGTTCGAAGACAATAAGGTAAAGATATGGGATCTTTATCCAAACAACGAAGGATTCCAAGACAAACTCAGGAAAATAATGCTTACAAAGTTTTCAGAGATAAATGGCAGACTCCCGGAGGATACCGACTTTCACCTTGATGTCATAAAATTCAAGCCTGTGAGAATAAAGGTTGGTAAGACGTATTACAGAGGCTCTCTGATGGTTTTCCGGTATTATGGGTCGAAGGAGATAGCAAAGTTTGGATACGAAAACGGCTTTGGAGACAAAACCAGCTATGGTTTCGGGATGGTTAAAGTAATTGATGAAGAAGAAGGACAATAGTGCCTAAGACTGTTTCTATCCCCCAAACCATGGCAACGAGCTGAGGCTCTTTTACTTTCTTTATTCTCATCAGCAAACCCAGAAAGCTTAGGTAAGGTGGGGCTTTTAAAGTTCCATCTTCCAAAACCTCTGTCCTTCCCAAAGGTCTGCCTTTAAATCGTATTTTAGACTTAAGGAGGAAGTCCACAAAATGGGGTAGCAGCAAAAATGCTGCAAATACTTCAACTTTACCTAAAATGCCAACCACTCCTATCAATGCCCCAAGGGACAACGTTCCAGTGTCCCCGGGGAAGATTCTAGCGGGGTATTTATTCCACCACAAAAATCCAAAGGCTACAGCACTTCCCGTCAATGCCAAAATTTGAGCGTCTCCAGAAGTTATCAATCCCAAAAAGAAGAGGGCTATAGCGGAAGTCCCCACCTCCAGCCCATTGAATCCTGCTAAGAGGTTCACCAGATTGGCAGAGCCAGTGATAAAGAGTACTGCAAAGAGATAGTATAGTAAGCCCAGTTCAAAGGAAGCCAGCAGAATATCCAGATTAGTATCTATGGATATCGAAATTACTATTGAGGAGACCAGCAAAGATAACAGAACTTTATGAGACTGTTTAAGCTGAGTTATGTCATCTATTATACCTATAATCCCAAAGAGAAGAAATATCAGAAGAGCCTTTGCGAGAGTTTCATTTAGAAGAGACACAAGACTTAGAGGCAATACGAGTAAAAGAGCAATGCCTCCCATTTCTGGAACCTCGGGTTTATCTAGCTTATGAATATCTCTTCCAACTATGCCGGCTTTTCTCATTAGCGAGCCGATGTAGGGGGTAAGAAGAAGGGAAAGGATAAAACCTACAACAGGCGTTATCATTATAACCACCCAAGCTAAATTAAGCAAGGACTTAATAACTCTTCCGCTACTATAAGAAATGTCACAGGGTGAAAAAGCATGGACATCCAGCTAGTTGTCTTCGATCTCGATGGAACCCTTGTGGGTGCGCCAATGGACTTTGCAGAAGTAAAGGAGAGATTAAGAGAGAGGCTTGAGAAGGAGGGAATATCAAAGGAGCTCATCGGTGATTTGACGCCCATGTATGAAACTCTGCTCAAGATATCCCAAAATACAGGTATGGATTTTGAATATCTGCATTCATTCCTCGTTGAACTGGAAGTAGAAAGGGCTAAGGACAGCTATTTGTTCGAAGGTTCCAGAGAGTTGCTAGAGCTTTTAAAAGAAAATGGGATAAAACTCGCCCTGATGACTAGGAGCTCTAGAAAGGCCACAGAATATGTGCTAAAAAAACATGGTATTGAGGAATTTTTTGACCTTGTAGTTACCAGGGATGATGTACCTCCAGAAGATGTTAAGCCAAATCCCGGCCATTTAAAGACAATACTAGAGCATTTTAATGTTCCACCAACAAAAGTAGTTGTAGTGGGAGATCATGGATATGACCTGCTCCCGGCAAAAGAACTAAGGTGTCTGAGTGTACTTATAACCTCCAACGAAAGCGGAAGAATGAGCTTTAAAATTGAAGAAGACGCAAACTTTGAAGTAATGAACGTCAAAGAGGCGATTGAACTTTTCAAGCGATTACTCAAGACATACGTTGTTGTACCGGCGTACAATGAAGAGAAAACAATAGGTAACGTCCTGAGGGACTTGCTCCAGTATTTCAAAGGAGAAGAGATTGTGGTCGTAAATGACGGGAGCAGAGACAAAACTAGAGAAGTGGCTCAAGAAAAAGGCGTGGTAGTGTTAACACACCTCGTAAACAGAGGGCTTGGAGGAGCATTGGGTACAGGGATAAGATATGCCCTCCTTAAAGGAGCTGAATTAATATTGACCTTTGATGCAGATGGCCAGCATTTAGTTGATGATGCCCTAAGAGTAATGAAGCCAGTTGCAGAAGGGAAGGCAGATTTTGCCGTGGGCTCAAGATTGAAAGGGGACGTAAGTGAAATGCCTTTTGTAAAACGCTTTGGAAATTTTGTTCTTGACTTTATAACGGCAGTGTTTGCTAAAAAATACGTTTCCGATTCCCAAAGCGGATTGCGGTGCTTGAATAGAGAATGTGCATCCAAAATAAAAATCACATGCGATAGATACGCTGTTTCAAGTGAAATAATAATCGAAGCCTCAAAGAACGGATGCAGAATAGTTGAAGTACCCATAAAAGCGGTTTATACCGAATATTCCAAAAAGAAAGGGACCAATATTTTAGAGGGCGTAAAAATAGCTTTTAACTTGCTGTTGGATAGGATGAGGTGATAAAAATGTATGCCGTACAATACATCGCCGTTATTATTATCTTGGCACTTATGGTATACGTACTTGGAAAATACGGGAGAAAAGAGCTTGACTGGCAGGATCTGGTGTTCTGGGAAGCTTTGCTCCTCATAATGCTGATAATTTCCCTGAAACCGGTGGAGATTTCCTTAACAATAAAAAACATACTCGGGCTTGGAAGGGGTCTAGATGCATTGTTTGTGGTCTCTATAGGCCTCAGCTACCTGCTGTTGTTTAGGCTTTACATCGCAATAGACAAAGCTGAAAGGGAAATAACCGAACTAACACGTCGGATCGCAATAGAATTTCAGGAAATCAAGGAAATGCTAGAAAAACTAGAAAGGGATTAGTCATTTCCAAAAAGCTCTTCCAGGAATACCTTAACCCTCTCCTTGGGGACTTTAAACTGTCTTATTTTCACAATCCCTTTCTCTTGAGCTTCTTTCAGCAAAATCTCAGTTGCCTTGTTTGGATACATCTCCTCGTAAACTATTTCCCTAACTCCCGCATTTACCAGTAACTTAAAGCAGACATCGCATGGAAAGTGGGTAACATAAAGTGTGGCCCCTTCAAGGCTTATCCCCTTTCTAGCCGCCATTGCTATGACGTTCTGTTCTGCATGAACCGCTCTATGACAGTGACCATCGACTATCAGGCAACCCACATCTATACAGTGATCCATGTTCCTCGGGGCCCCATTATAGCCTGTCGCCAAAATGTAGCCGTCTTTTACGGCAACTGCTCCAACCCTAAGTCTAGGACATGTAGCCCTTAGACTCACGAGCTTTGCAATGAGCATGAAGTATTCATCTTTCGTGGGACGTATTTTCTTTATATGCTCTGCTCGCTCTTTATCTAGAACTATTTCTACCTCCATAGTACCACCTAATAAAAAAGAAGCAACAAGCTTAAAAGAATTTTTGATCAGTTGAAAATTCTCTCCCTGAGGGTCATAGCTTCAACTTCTGCCATAATCTTCCATATCCTCTCTTCATAGCTTGGGTGTGTCTCAAAGAGCGATTTTTGGTGAGGTCTTTCTATCTTTGGCTCTATAGAGGGCAACGCAGATTCCTTAACCTCGATCCTTAAGTCCTCGTAGTACTTAAGTTCTTCGAGGGCTCTTTTTAGAGCCAATGGGACAGGTATTAAGCGCAATGCTGTTTCATCAGCTTTAAATTCTCTCTGTTTTAAATAATCAGACCTACGAACCTCGTAGAGGAGGCAAAATATGAAGGAAGCCAATGAAACCAAAGTGTTTCTTGAGATTAGGAAATTCAAAAGGGCTATAGCGAGCATGAGGTATCTCCCATAAGAGATGAGCGGGAAGAGAACAGTATCTCCGTTTTTTATATGGCCTATCTCATGGGCCGCAACTGCAAGGATTTCTTCTTCATCGAGAACCTCAAATAGACCCATGGAAAGTACAATCGAATTTCTAAAAGAGTAAGCATTGGGTATATAGTCATCCAGCAGATAAATTTCTGGAGTTGCTATCCCAGCCTTATTTGCCATCCTCATTATTCCATCGTAGAGCCATGGGAGGTCTTCATAGGAAAGCTTCCTTTGTTTCTTCTTTAAGGAGCTCTTAATAGTCCACAGGTACAGTCCAGCAAGAATAAGAAATACCCCAACTACGAATAACAGGCCAAGTTTTCCCAAGTACAAAATTGTAATCAACACTTGGGCGAGGAATATAAGTTTAAGCATCTATTATCACTTCTTTATCTTTGAGAGGTACGCAACGGTTGCCTCCTTAAAATTACTCATGAGGGCATTCAAAATGCTCTCTACAACTTTCTTCTCAAACTCCTCTTTGCTTGTAGCCACACTGTAAACGTATCTCATTCCTCCCCTTCCCGTATCCACACTTCTCTTTAATAGCCCTCTTTCACAGAGCCTGTTCATTAGTATACTAACTGTAGAACGTCTTAAGTTCTCATGTTTCTCTTTTAAATATTCATAAACCTCTCCAGCCGTTGCAACCTTCACATTCCACATATACTCCATTATCTCGGCTTCCATTGGAGGTAGAACTGCTCTTAAACCGTCTTCATTTATCTTGAATTCATGAGGCTGCATTGAACATCTCCTCCGGTTTATTCACTATCCAGTTTAATTAACCCGGCATCATACATAAATTTTTTGGAACATGAACTCCCTGTAGAAGAGCCTATTTGGCGGGCCGGGGGGGATTTGAACCCCCGACCTGCGGATTAAGAGTCCGCCGCTCTAACCATGCTAAGCTACCGGCCCACGCCCAATCCAATAAGGATTGAAGGCTATTTATAAACCTTTCGGTTAAAGGGGACAGAAAAATTTATAAACAAACTAAGAAGACAAATAAACGGCGCTCTTGCGGGGGTTGCCGAGCCTGGTCAAAGGCGCGGGATTGAGGGTCCCGTCCCGTAGGGGTTCCGGGGTTCAAATCCCCGCCCCCGCACCAAAAAGAACTTTTCTGAGTGCATTAAAAACAAACTAACCTTCTCCCCATCGAGAATATGACGACCCAAAAGAAAAATGTAAAAACAAAGAGTTCACTCGCCAAACTTTTCCTTATAAAGCTTAGCAAGTTTCTCGATTCCTATTGGAATTTCTTCCTTGCTTGGCCTTGAGAAGTTAAGCCTTATAGCATTCTTTCCAGACTCGTCTGTGTAGAAAGGCTTTCCCGGAACTACCACAACTCCCTCCCTTTCCATGAGCTCGTTGGCAAATGAGATACCATCTGCTTCCTCTGGAAGGAATAGCATAACAAACATTCCCGCTATTGGCTTTGTAAATTCTGCATTTGGCAAGTGCTTTTCAAGAGCCTTCAGCATGATATCCCTCTTCTCTTTATAACCGAGCAGTGCTCCCTCCAAGTGATACTTTTCAAAATAGCCCCTCTTTAAGTATTCCAGGGCAATATATTGGGAAATAGCTGGAGCACAGAAGTCAATTGGCTGTTTCTGCATGAGAACTTTTTTGAGGATTTCTCCCTCTGCTATTATCCATCCAATTCTGAATCCTGTTCCAAGGACTTTGCTGAGCGTTCCCGCCACGATAACTCTCCCTTCATTGTCCAAAGCCTTTAAGGGGACTATATCCCCTCCTTCATATCTCATGAAATTATAAGCAGTGTCCTCAATTATTAGGAGGTCGTATTTAGAGGCAATCTCAAGTAGTGCCTTTCTCCGTTCCATGCTCATAGTGACGCCCATTGGATTCTGGCCAGTCGGAATAGTATAGATCAACTTAACTTTCTGTCCTTTAGCTTTAAGCTCCTTTATTTTCTCCTCCAACACATCAACCCTCATTCCATCGTTATCAACTGGAACCCCCTCAATTTTGGCTCCCAGTTGCTCAAATGCTAGCAGAGTGTTTATATACGATGGGTTCTCTGTTATCACGACATCTCCAGGATCTATCAAAACCCTTCCAAGAAGATCCAATGCTCCCGTTCCTCCTATTGTAATAACAATGTTTTCTGGAGAAACTTCTAAATGGTCGTATTTTTTCAAGAATGCTGCCAGCTCTTCCCTAAGCTCGGGGATTCCATTTGCCGGAGTATACATAACGGATTTTGGTTCCCTTTCAAGAACTTCTTTTGCTATTTCCCCAAGAACAGCCCTTGGAATTAACTCTGGATCAGGATCCCCAGCTGCGAGAGAAATTAGTTTCACCCCTTTCTTTTGGAGTTCCGATGCCTTTTTCATCACATCGGCCAAAGCTGAGCCCTTAATCCAATTCGCCCTTCCGGCTAGGTATTTTGTGTAATCCATTCAACATCACCATTAACTAATCTTCATAAAGATATTTATACGTTTTGACCATTATCTTAGAAAGGGAAATACCATGAAGCCCAAGGTGTTTATAACCCGACAAATTCCGGAAAATGGAATTAAGATGATTGAGAAATTCTATGAAATAGAACTCTGGAAAGATCCGAAGGCACCTCCACGGGGAGTGCTTCTAGAGAAAGTCAGAGAGGTTGATGCCTTAGTGACCCTTGTAACGGACAAAGTAGATAAAGAACTACTGGAAAACGCTCCCAAGTTAAAAATAATAGCCCAATATGCAGTCGGCTATGATAACATAGACATAGAAGAGGCTACAAAAAGGGGAATATACGTTACAAACACTCCTGGAGTCCTTACAGACGCAACGGCTGACCTTGCATTTGCCCTTCTTCTAGCAGTGGCAAGGAGAATTGTAGAGGCTGATGCCTTTGTGAGGAGTGGCGAATGGAAGAAAAGCGAAGTCGGCTGGCATCCTCTAATGTTTCTAGGATATGGATTGAAAGGAAAGACTTTGGGAATAGTGGGCTTTGGAAGAATCGGCCAGGCCCTCGCAAAGAGAGCCAAAGGGTTCGGGATGAAAATCCTCTATTACTCAAGAACACGTAAACCTGAAGCAGAAAAAGAGATTGGTGCAGAGTATGTGGATTTTGAGACCCTTTTGAAAGAGAGCGACTTTATAAGCCTTCACGTTCCCCTAACCAAAGAGACCTACCACATGATAGGAGAAAAGGAGCTCAAGCTTATGAAGTCCAACGCAATCTTAATAAACACATCTAGAGGGGCAGTTGTCGATACTAATGCTCTAATCAAAGCATTAAAAGAAGGGCGGATTGCTGGAGCAGGCTTGGATGTATTTGAAGAAGAACCCTACTATAACGAGGAGCTTTTCAAGTTGAAGAACGTTGTTTTAGCTCCACACATAGGCAGCGCAACTCATGAAGCTCGAGAAGGCATGGCAGAGCTGGTTGCAAAGAACTTAATAGCATTTGCCAAAGGTGAAATCCCACCGAACCTTGTCAACAAAGATGTTCTGACCTCCTCCTCGCCGTGAACGGCGAGGCTTTCAAAAGAAAAAAGTAAAAATTAGAAAGCCAGATTTGAATAAAACGCTTGGCATCGTCGCACATATAAACGTTGTTGAAGTAAACGTAGCTCTCTGCCTTGTTCCACTCTTTGACTTTTTTGGCTATTCCCCTTAACTCTTCTTCACTGTATTTGTGTTTGTATATTATCCTTCCTTCCTGATAAGCTCCGTGAAGGCGGTAGTAATTGATCACTCCCCCATGAGTGGGTTCCCGTATTGTAAGGTCTGTGACATCGATGAGATCAAACTCCCTAACGAATTTCTTTATTCCCCTTTCACTCCAGCCTCTAAGTTCAACTGCAATTTCAAACTCTTTTCTCTCTATCTGCTCAAAAAACTTTTCTGCATTAGCAAAGCTCTCTTCACTTTCTCTAAAGCTTTTGGGAAGCTGAATCAGAATAAACCTTGCCCCTAACGCCTCAGCTTCTTTAAGTGTAAGCTCCCAGTATTTAAAAACCTCCTCCGTTGGTCTTAGCAACCCTACATTCCCAGACGGCTTTACATTACTCCGTCTCCAAGTTGGGCTGGTTGAGGGATGTGTTATACCCTGAAATGCCTTAATGGAAAACACAAAATCTTCTGGAGCCTCTTTTCTCCATTTTTGAAGGGTCTTTTCCTGCAAGATTTTGTAAAAAGTTTGCTGAACTTCCACAGTGCTGAAGTCTTCAAAATATCTTTTCTTGGCCTCACAAAAACCACATGTTCCGACGAGTATCATGATAAAGAATAAAGAAAAGGTAATTAAATACTTTTTTCCTTAGCTTCGGGAGGTTCTTCTATAAGGTTGTCACTGTACTTGTCGTAATCAGCAATGAGGAATTCATCGCTCATTGATAGTGCCTTTACAGCTTTTTCTTCTCCTGGGAACTTTTTACCTGGACAAACGTCTACACAGAGAGCACAAAACATACAGCGGGAAACATAGTGCCTTATTTTCCTAAGCTCCGGGATCCATTCCATGGCGTTTGCAGGGCATACCATTATACACAGCCTGCACCCAATGCATCTCTCGGGATCGTAGTGTAGCTTCCCTCTAAATCCTTCTGGAACAGGGACGGGGGGATATATTTTTACTTCCCCTTTTTGGATCTTTTCAACGAGCGATGTTACATCTTTTGGAGCGTGCTTTACTGGAAATGGATTTGTGAACGGCCTCTGAAGCATCTGTTTTATCATTAGGAACATTGCTTTTGTTGGCATTTCACATCACCTCCGCCCATATCAGTAAAAGTCCAAGCAGGGCTATTATGTTCACATATACCCAAAAGATCCTCGATGCCTGCTCTATCCTGAACCTTGCGAAGGATGTCCTGACCAGCGTTACTGCTAGAATATAAAGCACCAGCACTTTGAAGAGGAACCACAGACCTTCAGCTATATAGAGAGCGGCTCCCGAGAGATTCAAGCCAAATAAATAGCTCAATGTGAAGGGGAAGAACAAGACCACCTCTATTGCTATCATAGCAAAGCCCCTAACTGCATCTGAAAGGTAGAACAAGGCAAGATTTCTCCCGCTGTACTCCGCAAGCATACCTTCTGCTATTTCCGTTTCAGCCTCTGCTATATCGAACGGAAGCTTTGCAAGCTCTGCTGGAGTTACCCATAGGAATGCTATCAAGAGCAATAGAACTCCCAATCCTCCCAAAGGACCTACAATGCTCCATACGGGAGTAGAGGCTATTGTGCTCAACGAAAAGCTCTTGTAAATTAGAGCAAAGCCCGTTATAACTATTGCAAAGGGCATTTCGTAGCTCATCATTAGAACCATTTCTCTCTGTGCTCCCACTGAAGAAAACGGGCTGCCTGAGGCAAATCCTCCAATAGCCATTGCAAGCGCCTGAAGAGTTAAGAGGTACAAGATGACTACCAGATCACCGTATCCTTCTAAAGGCGCCTTTAAGATGCCGAATGGGATATAAAGGAGGAGAGTCATTGATGAAGCAAATGCCAAGATAGGCATTGCGTTGAAGATCCACCTTACTGCGTTTTCCGGTACAACGGTTTCTTTAAGGAGAAGCTTTCCAACGTCCCAGAAGGGCTGTCTTATTGGAGGCCCTATTCTCGATGTCATTCTTGCAGATACTCTCCTGTCAATACCTTTGTACACCAACCCAAGGAATACTCCTATTATTGGCATTCCTATAGCATAAAAGAGAGTTTCGGGGGTCATTTTCTCACCCCCAGCTCCTTTTCGAGTTTCCTAGTTTTTTCTACAGCTTTCTTGTGTAAGTAAGAGTAGTCAAGAATTCTTCCGCTCGAATCCTTCACGACAGCCACCCTATCGTTACAGCACATACACGGGTCTATGTAAGCCACAACCACAGGAATATCAGCAACCTCTGCTCCAAGCAATAATGGCGCCCATGAATTTATGTTGTTGTAACTCGGCGCTATGACCTTCCAAACCGCCGGACCATCCCTTTTTCCATCATACTTGAAGTAGTGGATAACTTCTCCTCTTGGAGCTTCATGTGCTCCAATTGCCTCTCCCTCGGTCTTTTTGATCTTGTTAAGCAACGCTACGTAGTTTGGAATTGCAAGTATCTTTCCTTCTGGAAGGTTGTCAAGACAGAATTCTATTATATCCAAACTCTGCTCAATCTCGTAAAGCCTCACCATTGTAATATCGTAGGCATCTCCCCTTGCTTCTCCAACTATGTCTTGAGGAACAACCGCCTTAATGTCCATATCCGCATAAGCGTCGTATGGAATATCCTGCCTAATGTCCATTCTTAAGCCGGCCGCTCTCGCTGTTGGCCCGACTACGTTGAACTTCAATGCCATCTCCTTTGAGAGCTGTGCAACTCCCCTTGTCCTAGCCTTATAAACTGGATCAGACAAGAAGACTTCCTTCATGTGCTCTGTGAACTCCCAATAGTAGGTTATCATGTCTCTCAAGGCTTTTATGTGGCTCTCTTTCAAGTCTCTCCTGACTCCTCCAATCATGTACATGGAGTAGTTTATCCTGTTGCCCGTAATGGCTTCAAGAATATCAAGGACTTTTTCCCTTCCCTTCCATGTCCAAAAGAGGAGCGGATCAAAGCCTATCTCGTGTGCTATAACTCCAAGCCAGAGGATGTGAGAGTGAATTCTCTCAAGCTCGGCTATTATTGTCCTTATGTACTGAGCTCTTGGGGGAGCCTCAATGCCTAAAGCCTTTTCGCTGCCAATGACGAATGCATACGGGTGAGATATCGAGCATATCCCACATATTCTTTCCGAGAGGTACAAAGTTTGTATTGCATTCCTTTTCATTCCCATGTACTCAATTCCCCTATGGGCAAAGCCCCTCTTAACGTCAACCTTCACTATCTTCTCTCCCTCAACCTCCGCTTCTACTCTTATCGGTTCCTTTAATGCTGGATGAATCGGACCAATGGGGACGTAGTAAGTTGTTTTAGCCATTCTGCCCACCCCTCTGCTTTCTAATTTCTTTTACACTTTTATGAGTGTGTTTGATCATATCTTCAACCCCATACTCATCTCTTCTCCACGGATACTTTCCTTCGGGCCAGTCATCAGGTAAGAAGAGGTGTCTCTTGTTCTTAAGTCCCTCAAACTCAATACCAAGCATTTCCCTAATTTCCCTTTCATTAGTCTCTGCACCTATCATAAGATCCGTTATCGTGGGGAGAACAAGGTTGCTCTTCGGGAGGTCAAGCTTCATTACTATACTCACTTCACCCCATGGATGGGAGTGGAAGACCCCAAAGGAGTATATCATCTTGATTACCTCGCCAACGTCTTCTCCGGCTATAAAGTGTAAATGCGGATAGTCTATTTCGAATATTGCCTCAACTGCCTTCCTGAAAGCATCTTTGTTAATCTCCATCCAGATTTCCTGATAAGTTCTAGGCCTTTTAACACCCATTTTGTATTCCTTTATCTCATAGTTTAATATCGCATCTCCAAGTTTTTCCTTTAACCTCTCAAGGATTTCTTCAGCGGTTAGTGTCATTTCTCCTTCCCCTCCAGCTCCTTTTCAAGCCTCTCAATCTTGAGCCATGCTTTTACAATTCCGTCTATTATTGCCTCTGGCCTGGGAGGACACCCCGGAACATAGACATCTACGGGTATTATCTCGTCTATGGGTCCAGCTATGTTGTAAGAGTCGTAAAAGACCCCTCCCGTGGTTCCGCAGTTCCCTATTACAACAACGGCCTTTGGGTCGGGCATCTGTTCGTAGATACGCCTAAGCTTGTCAGCAAAGTCTCTTGGAATAGCTCCCGTGACAAGTAAAACATCTGCATGTCTCGGAGAACCAACGAGCTTTATTCCAAACCTCTCTGCGTCATATCTTGGAGTAAGCACAGCCACTATTTCAATATCACATGCGTTACATGAACCCCCTGAAGCATGGAAAACCCAAAGAGAGCGCTTAAAATTGGTCAGCTTGCCCATATTACACCCCTCCAATTAGTATGAATGTTATTATAGCCCCAATGCCAAGATACCACAAAATGTAGTCTCTCATGTCGCCGGTATGGATTGCTTGGAGTACTTTGTAGTATCCTTTCAAAGCCTCAATGAATCCCCAATAGATGTCTCCAGCCTTTACCTGAACCTTTTCCTTTGTAGGCTCTGGATTACCGCTCAAATAGGGCTTTATCTGTTCGGTATCCTTCTTATACGAGGGGTTGCCCCTAGAGTATATCAGATAGGCTATTATGCCAAAGAGGGCTAGGAATAGCAGCCATAGGAGTGGATTCCAAAATCCCGAAGGAGTAGTAAGTGTAAAGCTCATGCCAGACCACCCCAGCTGTGGTATTGAGCAAAGTTAATTAACGCATCAACAGCCGGATAAACAAGCTTGTCAAGTACCAAGTTCGGGAAGAGACCGAAGATTATACAGAGCGCTGCTAGGATTATCATTGCAATTATCATTGGCTTGGGAACTTCTCTTGTATTCTCGAACTTTTCAAGCGGAGGACCAAGGAAGGCTGATGCAAATACCTTGACGAACGAAGCCAGAGTTAAAACACTGGTAACCATTGCAAACACCGTTAGGAGTGGGTTGAGCCTGTATGATGTCTCATATATGAGAAGTTTGCTCGCAAATCCGTTAAACGGCGGCAAGCCAGATATTGCAGCGGCTCCTACCATGAAGCTTATTGCGGTTATAGGCATCTTCCTAGCCAATCCTCCCATCTCATTAAGGTTCCTCGTTCCCGTAACGTAGAACAGAGCTCCAGCGGTCATCAAGAGTAAGCTTTTGTAGATTATGTGGTTTATTATGTGGAACACTCCACCAGCCATGGCATCTCTTCCGAACTCAGCGAGCTTTGAAGGATCGTGTAAGACTGTCAAACCAACACCGACACCAAGAAGCATATAGCCGGTCTGGGAAATAGCGTGGTAGCTCATTAGTCTCTTAACGTCCTTCTGCACCAGAGCCATTGTAACGCCTATGAACATTGTAAGCACTCCTAGGATAGACATGATCCATCCTACTCTTGCCAAATCTACTACAACGTTTGCAAAGAGTGTGAAGCTCACCCTAAAGAGGGCATAAAGGCTTGCGTAAGTCGCTACCAGGAGGGGTGGGTTTATTCCTGCAGGAACTTCTGTATACGCATCCGGCACCCAGTAGTGCATTGGGACAGCACCACATTTCATTGCAAAGGACGTAAAGAGCAATCCAAGCGCAATCATATCAACCATGTTAAAGGACACGTTCTTGGCTATGTATGCGAGGTTTAAGTTTCCGTACTGTCCATAGAGTATACCTATTGCAAAGAGCACCATTAAAGAGGCTACAGCACTAACAATGAGATATTTTATTCCCGCTTCGCTTGCTTCACCGCGATAGTTCCTAAATCCTACTAATGCAGATCCCGCTATACCAGCTATTTCTAGGAACACAAAGAGGTTGAAGAGATCTCCCGTAAGCACCATGCCAAGGATTCCCACCTCAAGGAGCATTAACAGGGCATAGTACTTTTCAAGACCTGTTTCTCTATCTACATGGCTGTAAGAGTAGAGAGCCCCTATAAAACTCATCAGCGTTGCGGATATTGCCATAAAGGCACTCATAGCGTCTACTTCAAACATGATCCTTATTGGAACAGAGTAACCAGAGGGTAACACGAGGGTTGGCTTGTCTGCTCCAAAGACGTAGACCATTATTCCCCCGGTAACCACTTCCTTGGCAAGCAGGAGGGAGAGTATTACAGTTATGCCGGTTATTATAATTGCCCATATTGAGACTTCCTTGTAGTGTTTCTTAAATAGGGGTGCTGTAAATGCTCCAAATAAGGGAACGGCAATCATTAAGGCAGGTAAGTGCTCAATCATCCTCTCAACCTCCTTATCTTGGTAACGTCGAGAGTTCCATAGTGTTTGTAGATGTTAACGGCAAAAGCCAGCATTAGAGCGGTTACAGCAACACCGATAACTATGCTCGTAAGCGTTAGTGCCTGTGGCGTTGGCAAAACCATTTTTCCTACAGCTTCAGGCGGTGCCTGAGTATAAATTGGAGCGTAGCCACCTTTTACATAACCTAACGCCACAATGAACATATTTACTGCTCCTTCAAGGATTTCAACACCAATTACGACCTTTATGAGGTTCCGCTTGAATCCGATTGTGTAAAAGCCGAGAGCAAGCAGCACTGCAACTACGATAAACGGGAAGTTCACAAAGACACTACCATTCATCTCTCTCCCTCCTTAGTATAAGGAAGAATATCAGAACTATACTTGTAAGACCGGCTAATACCTTCGTTCCTACGAAGATGTTGAGGTACGAAAGCGTTCCACCGGTGTTAAGATAACCCGGATTGATCCCTTTAGGTGTTGGTGCTCCAAAGAGGAATCCGCTGTTTGCAATTACGTTTTTCAAGAACGTATATCCCATAAGGCCTAATGCACCAATTCCCAAGAATCCCAAAGCTCCAAGGCTTTCTAACTGACTTAGAGGAACCTTATCGAAGAGTTCCTTGACCTTTTCTTTGTTGTTTGCCACTATCAGCAGAGCTAAGCCGCTTGCAAATACCGCCCCGCCTTGAAAACCTCCACCAGGTGTTAGGTGACCATGTAGAATGATATACGAACCAAATACCAATATTAAAGGTGCTAAAATTTTTGTTGTTGTTCTTATGATTGTGGTGGTCATTTCTCCTTCCCTCCGTAGTGTCTTAATGCCATTAGAACGCCAGAAACTGCGGTGAAAAGGACTGTTGCCTCTCCCAGAGTATCAAAACCCCTGTAGTCAAATACAACACTCGTAACAACGTTGTTTGCAGAGGCTTCTTCTTGGGCATGCTCTATGAAGTAAGTGTCCATCTCTGCATGAGGAGGTTCTCCAAAAGGTCTCAAGCTTATAGCTGTAGCTAGAAGGAAGATTATGAACGATAAGAACGCAAATAATCCGAGTGCTCTTCTCATTCTATCACCTCCTCGTCGGTGGTGTTTCTGATAGCGAGAAGGTACATTGCTGTTGTAAGTCCAGCTCCAACACCTGCTTCTGCTATAGCAACATCTGGAGCTTGTAGAACGTAGAACTCCACGGAAAGAGCTAAGCTAAAGACTGCCATTGCTATTACAGCAGCAATTAAGTTTTTGAACCTAATGGCGGCTATTGAGCTCCCTATTAGGCCGATTGCAATGAAGATTTGTAGAATCCAGAAAAAGTTTTCAAAGTTCATAGTATCCCTCCAGTTCATCTATTACAGCGCCATAAGGCCTTATCCCGGATTTTCTAGCTGCCCTACCAATTGCATGGGCTCCAACTGGGTTTGTTAGTACTAAGAAGATCACCACAAGTGCTGAGTGAATTCCTATTGTGATCCATCTTGCGTCGTGGTTTGGAAGCCATCTGTAAATTGAGTACACTACGGTTGCCAAGACTATGAAAATTGTTCCAAAGGTAGTGCATTTTGTCGAGGCGTGGATCCTTGTGTAAACGTCTGGAAACCTCAGTATTCCAACGCTGGCTAGTAGATTAAACCCAACTCCAATTGCAAGGAGTATTGCCAAAACTCCTTCTATCATGCCAATCCCACCCTCTTCTTTACTAAGTACCTCGCTATATACAGAGTTGCGATATAGCTAAGGACCGCATAGACAAGTGCAACATCGATAATCACCGCTTGCTCCGTAATTACTCCATATAGAACCATAGCACCGGCAGTCGTGGTTGTTAAGGCATCCAATGCCACAACCCTGTCAGGAATTGTTGGTCCGATTAGCATTCTTATCATCGTTAATGTGGCTGAAAGGAAGAGCAGTATCATTGCCCCCATAAACAAACTTTCAGGCGTCATTCCGCAATCCTCCTTGCCCATTTTGGTAAGTATCCACAAAGTTCTTCGGGAGTTGGCTTTTCTTTTCCAGGCGGAACGTTAATCCAGTGCACGTATAGGTTCCCTTCATCGTCAATTTCCAAAGTAAATGTTCCAGGAGTGAGGGTTATTGAATTTGCAAGAAGAGTCCTGCTTTCATCTTTAGTTAATCCCGGGGATATTTTCACTATTCCTGGCCTTATCTTTCCTGTTATAACTCTGTAAGCAACGTCAAGGTTTGCCCTTGCCATGGCATAAAAGAACGGCCCTACTGCATAAATCAGGAAAAGCACCCATCGTTTTGGATTAAAGAAATAATCAAGTCTTTCGTCCATTATGTTTCTCGTTGCATAACCTATGAGAGCTGCTATTATAATTCCCGCCACTAGCTCTGCCGGGCTCCATAGTAAAACACTACCGGAACCTGCTGTTAAGATCAGGTACACAATCAACGACCATAGGAAAGATGTCGTAAAGGGCATTCTCCCACCTCAACTTTAGGTTTTAAACCTTTTAAGAGCATATTTCAAACTATCTCCATTATCTGCTTGTCCAAAATCCATTAAATACGTTTCTTTAACAAAAGGTTAAAAACATGTAATTTGACAAATATAAAGGTAACAAAGCTTTACATAAAATAGAACATAAGAATACAAAAATGTTCAAAAAAGTTCAGTGATGTTAAAAAATCTGAGGGTTATGACAATAAATGGACAGAATTTTCAGCTAAGAACCATAAAAGTAACAGAGAAAAAGAGATAGCGTTCACTCTTCGTATTCTTCTATTGCACCAAAGCGACATACCGTTGCACATATTCCGCATCCAACACATTTATTTGGATCAATTTTATGCACTTTCCCAGGTGCTCCTTCAATAGCATTTTGAGGACAGTTTCTGGCACATAGTGTACATCCCTTACATTTCTCTGCAATTATGCGATACTTCTTTGTTTTTCCTCCCTGTTTGGCAAGCATTTCTTCAATTTCCTCATTTTTAAGCCATCTGAGGTTATCGTCGTATTTATCGTAAGTAGCCAAGAGAAACTCATTGCTCATCTCTAGTGCATTTACCGGACAAACGTCGACACACTGCTGGCAAAAGACACATCTTCCTAGCCAGAGGGTCACCTTTTTGAGCTCTGGCACATATTCAAACACTCCTGCTGGGCAAACTGTAATACAGAGCTTACAGCCTATACACTTATCCACGTGATAAATTAGTTTCCCCCTAAATCCCTCTGGAGTTGGAACTGGATCACTTTGAGGAAATGGGTTTGTTGCAGGCTTTTTGAAGAGGTTGCTTAAAACTACGGAGAGAGTTGGGGGAATCTTCATGCAATCACCCCCAGAACGTCTATGACCAACAACAATACGCCTATTAGACTCATTGGAAGTATCCTGCTCCAAAACATGCCAACTGCCTGTGTAATCCTGAGTCTTCCGGTTATAGCTCTAAATACGCTCATACTAACAAAAAGCACTGCAAAAACTTTAAGCGTATGGAATACTAAGTCAAGAACCATTGCTGCAATACCGGTTAAACCGATGTACCCGCTTATACCCCATGGGAAAAAGATAGCCACAACTAAACTAGCACTCGCGAATTCTTTTAGAGCATTGCTTAGCTTAAATAATGCTAAATGTCTTCCGCTGTATTCGGCCATGGGCCCTTCTGCTACTTCCGTTTCTGCCTCCGGAATGTTGAAGTAACCAACTTCAATCTCACTTGCAAGCCAGAGCAAGAACACTATAAGGAGAACAAATGTACCAACGATCGTCAAAGGAGTGCCAATTTCCCAGATGTTGTACTGATAAAATGTTCCCAGGCTAAAGGGTTTTTCAACTCCGAGCTTGCTTAAGCGCCAGAGTATTGCAAAGAGTCCTAACATCATAGGCACTTCCCTGGAAGCAAGCATAATTATCTCTCTCTGAGCCCCTATTTGTGCATATGGAGAGCCTGAGCTAAC
This sequence comes from Thermococcus alcaliphilus, assembly GCF_024054535.1. Taxonomy (NCBI): domain Archaea; kingdom Methanobacteriati; phylum Methanobacteriota; class Thermococci; order Thermococcales; family Thermococcaceae; genus Thermococcus; species Thermococcus alcaliphilus. The sequence continues at coordinate 23,755 of NZ_JAMXLV010000021.1, forward strand.
GGCACCGATTACTCTTATGAAAGCTATGAGACCAAGTAGATAAATGAAAACTATTACATCACCCTTTGTTGCTAAGAGTGGCTCAAATCCAAGAGGAGTGTAAGCCAATAGGGCTATTGAAGATGCTAAAGCTAATACCGGAGCGATTTCAAAGAGTTTATTGGCGTCTCTTGGGATTATGGACTCTTTACTCACCAGTTTTAGGAAGTCATAAAACGGTTGGAGTATAGGAGGACCCATTCTTCTCTGCATTCTCGCAACGAGCTTTCTATCTATTCCTTCCCAAAGGAGAGAAGCAGAGGAGACGTAAAGGTAAATCGCTATTAGCCCCAAAGTTAAATAAACGATGGTCATAGCCTAACACCCCCACAAGAACCCCCAACGGGTTCTGGTTTTGCCTTTATGTTGGGATTAATTTCTCTTGTTTTCTCAATTGAAGCCTTGAGAAGATCTTTTTCTGTAAGAACTTTTTTCTTGCCGGTTTTGGCATCTATAACGGCTACTCTATCTGTACAGCTCAGGCAGGGATCTATTGATGCTATTGCAACTGGCACATCAGCAAGCTGTTCTCCCACTAGTGCTCTCGCAACTGCAAAGAGGTTTGGAAAAGTAGGTTCTCTCATTTTCCACCTTTCTGGAATTTCGCTTCCAGGGTTGGCCATCACATAGTGAATGAGCTCCCCTCTTGGAGCCTCATACCTACCGATGCCCTCTCCTTCTGCTTTTTTAAGCCGGATCAAAGTTACGTTATCCTTCGGAAATGCCTTTATTTTTCCTTCTGGCATTTGGTCTAAAGCCCTTTCTATGAGCCCCATGCTCTGCCAAAGTTCTCCAACTCTGACGACCATCCTATCAAACACGTCTCCCTTGATAACTCCCGTGAATTCCTTTGGAGTTATTGGTTTAACTCCCAAATCTGGATAAACTCCCAGTTGCTCATTGTACCTAACGTCCTTCTCAACGCCACTCCCCCTTGCTGTTGGACCTTGAGCGCTGTACTCAATGGCTACCCTTTTGGGTATGACTCCTGCATCCCTAAGTCTAGCTTCAACAGTTGGATCATAGAGGAATATTTCCTCAATCTTTGGCATGACTTCTTCGCGGTAGTATTTTATCATCTCCAGAATCGCCCTTTTGTGCTTATCCTCTATATCCCTCCTCACGCCTCCAATTGTGTTCATAGCATAGTTTACCCTGTTCCCCCCTATTGCCTCTAGGAGATCCATAACCCTCTCCCTGGCAAGCCAGCTTAGGTGAAGGACAGTGTCATAGCCTATAGCGTGCCCTACAACTCCAAGATTGAGCAAATGAGAGTGGATTCTTTCCAATTCTCCTATTATCACCCTTATGTACTCGGCTCTCTCTGGTACCTCTATCCCCGCCATTTCTTCGACTGCTCTAGAATACGTATAGTTGTGAGAAAAAGAACATATCCCACACATTCTTTCAGCAAGGTAAAGTATCTGGATGTAATTCCTTCTCATGCCAATCCATTCTACGCCTCTCAAGTTGTATCCAAGCTTTACATCAACATTTACTATTCTTTCTCCATCAAGGGTAATGATGAACTTTTCAGGTTCTTCAAGTGCTGGGTGAATAGGACCAATTGGGATTTTAACCCAATATTCAACTCTATTCTCCATTTTTAACCCTCCTTTTTCATTTTGTAAGGATGGCCTGCGTTCTTTATCATTTCACTGCTAATACCTTTCTCATCTTTTCTTAAAGGATAAACGCCCTCTGGAAAGTCTTCTGGTAAAAACAGCTTTCTTGGGTCGGGTATCCCATCAAAGAACAATCCCAAGAATTCTTGAACTTCTCTCTCATAGGGGAGTGCACTCGGAAACACATCTGTAACAGTGGGAAGTTTTGGGTCATCTTTGGGGCATTTAGTTCCAACTATAAGGGAGATACTGGGAGTTTGCTCGTAAAATAGTTCAAGATGATATTTAGCCTCTAAATACTCTCCACCATCTCTAGCTATTATTATGGAAAACTGTGCTTTAGGGTCAATCTCCTTGATAAGTTTCATAAGATCCTTGAAGTTCTCTCTCTCGACGTTTATCCAAACCCTCTTTCTTGGATGGGGAAGTTTGTTTTCACGAACTTCTCCCTCAACATTAGGGAATTTTGTTAAAATTATCTCTAAGAACTCTTCAGGGGTCATTCTTTCTCACCTTCTATCTTTTTTATGAGCTTTTCTAATCCTAGAACCACACCATAGAGTATTGCCTCTGGTCTGGGAGGACATCCTGGAACAAAAACGTCCACAGGGATGTGTTTGTCTAGGGGGGCATTTGTAAAGGGACTCTCAAAAAATACGCTGCCACCAGTTGGGCATGCTCCCACAGCAACAACAACTTTTGGATCGGGAGTTTGTTCATATATCAATTTAACCCTTTCAAGGCTTTGATCTGTAATAGGTCCAGTTACCAACAAGATATCCGCATGTCTTGGTGTTCCAACAAGTTTTACCCCAAACCTCTCCGCATCGTATCTAGGTGTGAGAGCGGCTATTATCTCAATGTCACATCCATTGCATGAACCACTGTTAACGTGAAACACCCATGGCGATCTCCCAAGATACTTACAAAGTTTTGAAATTTTTTTCTCAAGTATTTCTCTCTCACTCATAGTTTCACCCCCCAATGACGAGCGCTCCAAGCACTATTGCTACAGTGAGCAATAGGTATGCAACATAATCTGTAAGAAGACCAGTGTGCTCCCTTCTAAACACCAAAAACATTCTGTGGGCCCCTCTTATCAAACCCCACATTACATGTCTCCCTGTAAAGTGACCTCTAAGGTGTTCAAAATGAGGGATAATTTTATCTTGATCCTCACCACTGATGTATATCTTCGTTCCATCTCCTGCTCTCCTAGTGCCAGTGCTAACTTTTTCTGCCCATTTCATGAGTAAGTAGCTAATCACCAGGCCAATTAAGAAAGCATAAATGAAATAGAGAGCATCCCAATAACCGAACATTTCATGCACCTCCAATGAATTTTAAGAGAGCAAGTATGTACTCACCATTGAGTTGTTCAAGCATTTTTGCAGCCGGTATCATTATTTTGTCGCTTATTTGCCATGGAAGGAGCCCCATCACGATTATTGCTACCACTAGGATCAGCATTGGAAGTAACATGCTCTTTTCTGGTTCCTTTGCGTCCCTTACTCTCTCACTCTCTTTGCCCAAGAACGTGAAGAGCACTTTAGTGTATGCTGCAAGAGAGAACACTGTGCCAACAACGGCAATGGCAGCTAAGATTGGATTGTACATAGCGGAGCTTTCGTAAATGATCCACTTGCTCGCAAACCCATTTAGCGGTGGGAGACCTATTATCGCAGCTGCTCCAATTATAAAGAAGAACGTCGTCAACGGCATTCTTTTTGCCAGTCCACTCAATTCATTAAGGTTCTTTGTGCCAACTTCATGGATAACAACTCCCGCCACAAGGAAGAGGAGAGCCTTTATCAATGCGTGGTTCACTATGTGGTATATCGCTCCAGCCAGCGCTAATTCCCCTGCTCTAGTGCCATAAGCGAGGACTCCGATTCCAATTCCAAGCATGATATATCCTATTTGACCTACACTTGAGAAGGCAAAAAGCCTCTTCATGTCAGTCTGCACTACCGCCATGGCATTTCCCACAAGAAGTGTTAAGCAAGCAAAGAACACTATAACCCAGCCAATTACGTCCATATTGATTGCGGGAGCATTGAATGTTCTCAAGTATGTGTGCAATCCTGGATTGAAAATGCTGAATATTATCCTTGCTATAGCATAAACTCCACCAGCTTTGATGACTAATCCCGAGAGCATTGCAGAGATTGAACTTGGAGCTGCCGGGTGTGCATCAGCTAGCCACATGTGAACCGGAACCGCACCACTCTTAAAGAGCAGCCCACCAATAAGGAAAGCCAAAGCCACTTTTGCCACAAGTGTTGGATTTTCGGCTATTTTTATGGCGAGATAGCTCATTGTAAGCGTTCCATACTGACCATAAAGCAATGCGATGCCCAAGAGAATAAAGGAACTTGCCAATGAGCCAACGAACATATATTTAATCCCTGCTTCAATTCCTTCCCACGTGTCGTTTCTGAAGGCAACTAAAGCATAGCTTGCAATGCTCATTATCTCCAAAAATACGTAGAAGTTGAAAATATCCCCGGTAACAACAATTCCCAACATTCCTAGCTCTAAAACAAGCACTAGCGTGTAGTACTTCTCTAGGCCAGTGTCATGCTTCATATATCCGAGAGAATAAATTATCGCCAAAAAGCCTACAAAAGTTATTGTTAAGGCTAAGAGTGCCCCAAATAAGTCCACTTCCCACACAATCCTGATCGGGAAATTCACTCCCCGACCAATTGGATTATCGCTTCCAAGGGTATAAAGGATGATTTCATTGGTCTTCCATACCGTATAAAATATTTTGGCGGCAACTGCAAATGTAGCGCCGCTGATGATAACCGCCCAATACTCCTTGAGTTTCTTCCCAAGTAAGCTAACTATTGGCATTGAAAATGCCCCAAATAATGGAAGTATAACCAGAAACGGGAGCGTCATCCTCTCAACCTCCTTAACTTGTTAACATCAAGTGTTCCGTAGTGTCTGTAGGCGTTTATTGTCAGTGCCATCGCCAATGAAAGCACACAAACTCCAATGACTATGCTTGTGAGCACTAAAGCCTGTGGTATTGGACCAACCATTGGAGTGCCCTTTAATGTTTCATACCCGGTGTAAATTGGTGCCGTGGGTAAAACTCCGTTTTCCAATCTGTATCCAAGACTTATCAGCAAGAGGTGTATGCCTGCATCAATTAAATTGAGAGCCAAGATTAGCTTGATGAGGTTCCTCTTGTACAAGAACGCATAAATGCCCATGAAAATCATTAAAAATGCTGTAACAAATTGGAGAGGTATCACTTCCTCCACCTCCTAAAAAGGGCCATTGCGAAAACAGCGCTCACTAGTCCAGTATAAACCTTCAGCCCTACAGCTAAGTTCATTATTGGGAGGTAACCCGCTGAGAGAAGTGTACCTGGTTCTCCATTGAAAATTGGGCCGTTGTGCCACAATGTGTTGTAAAAGAACGCTACACCAAGACCAAGCATGCCTGCTGCTAGAAAAACTAGCCCTCCTAACCCCTCAAGGGCAGAATATAAGCTTTTGTTTATCTTTTCTTTGGCCTCATTGATACCAAATGCTATAAGGAACAATATCCCTGCTCCAGCAATTGTTGCTCCTCCCTGAAAGCCTCCTCCGGGGGTAAGGTGACCATGAGAGATCACGTAAGCTCCAAAGATCCCAATGAGAGGTATCGTAGCCCTCGCCATTGTTTTAACTATAAGCCCCATGTCACTCCCCATTTTCATCCCTCCATTTTCTAAGCAATGCAACAGCTCCCGCTATTGAAGTGAAAAGAACAGTAGCCTCTCCAAGGGTATCGTATCCTCTGTAATCAAAGACTATGTCAGTAACAACGTTAGTTCCTCCCACTTCTTCAACTCCGTGATCTATGTAATACTGGTCGGTGTAGCGATATTTTTGCCAGTCTTCTCCACCTAAACCAAATTTTAAGCCATAATTTGGATTAGCGATTAGGAGTAATATCCCAAATATAAAGAGCAAGGATAATGCTCCGAAAGTCCTTCTCATGGACCCTCACGCTCCCATCTCTCTGTTTTTGAAATTCCATAAACAACTATTGCAGTAACAACGCCCGCACCAACCGCCGCTTCCGCTATAGCAACATCTGGTGCATGGAGCATATAGAATTCCAAACTAAGAAGGAGGCTCATGGCTGCAGAAGCCAAAGCTGCTGAAAGCAAATCCCTTGTAGTTATCATCCAGTATGAGGAAAGGAGTATCCCAATAAGCAGTCCCGCCTGAATCGCCATATCAACGGTTAATACGTTCATGCTTCTTCACCTCTCAACTTCCTCTCATATGCATCGATCACGGCTTTTGCTGGTTTATACCCGCTCAAATGTGCAGCTTTCGCTATTGCATGAGCTCCTGTTGGATTTGTAAGCATCAAAGCTATCAGAGCAACCAAGCTGTGCAATGCCATTTGGAGGTACTTTGGATCACCTGTTTCTTTTATCTGCCAAATCGCATGAACGATCACGGCCAAAACAGCAAATATTGTCCCAAAGGTTGTGCACTTTGTGGCTCCGTGTAATCGGGTATAAACATCAGGGAATCTGTGAAGTGAAAAGCTCCCAAGCAAGTTGAAGGTAATACTGATTGCTAGAAAAAGGTAGATTATACTTTTAATCATTCTAATCCCCCCTGAAGATACTTGGCAATTACCAAAGTCCCAATATAACTGAGCAGAGCATAAACTATGGCTATATCGATGTAGATCACTCTATCATAGGCTACTCCTAGGAGAATCATTCCAGCTACAACAAGGGTATTTAATGTGTCGACGCCAACAACTCTATCGGGAACACTGGGGCCAAACATGATGCGAATCAAAGTTATAAATGCTCCAAGGGCGATTGCCATCACTCCATAGAAAAATTCAGCAAAAATCATCTCCCCAACCTCCTTGCCCATTTTTCAAAAGAACCTGCGACAGGCTCAGAACTTTCTGGCTCTTCTTCTTTTACATAAATCCAATGAACGTAGAGGGCTTTTTCTTCTGGACAGGCATCTACAGTCAGAGTTCCAGGAGTGAGAGTAATTGAATTGCTCAGTATAGTATATTGAGCCTCATTTTCAAGATCAACGGGCACTCTAACAATTCCAGGTTTTATTTTTCCGGTAATCACTCTATAAGCAACGTCTAAATTTGCTTTTACCATTCCCCAGAAGAGGGGACCCAATGCATAAACAATAAACCCAAGCCATTTTACTGGATTTAGAAATCTCTGTGTCTTTTCTCCTATGATGTTCCTTGTTGAAAACCCAATTATCATAGCGAATATAATCCCTGCTATCACCTCTTCTGTGCTCCAGAGCATTCCCTTAGTACCTGCTGTAAGTACAAGCCAGAGCACGAGCGACCATATAAATGCAACAATGAAACTCATTTTTCCCACCTCGAATTTCAATTTAGGCTCCAATTCTCACCAGTTTTTACTTCTGTCGATATAGATTTCAACAATTTCTTTTAAAAGGCTTTTGTAAAAGTCTAAATTAACAATAAAGGTACAAAAAGCCTTGTTTTTAACCAAAGGTTATGTAGAAAAGCGTTTTCTTCTGCCAAGTTACAGACTATGCAGTACAATAATATGCATTAAGCAACTCTTAATTACCCCAACTATTACTATTGTACATGGTCAAAACAAAATGCAAACCTTTATAAACCTTCAAAAGAACTAAATTCAGCGCTCTTCTAGGGTGCTGAAAATTTGAAAGGAGATTGTTGGAAATGTATGGAGATAGATTTGGTGGAAGAAGATTTGAAGCTCCAGTTAAGGTTGGAGAAAGATATAAGGTAAAGATAGAGAGTATTGGACAAGGTGGAGATGGAATTGCTAGAATCAAAGGGTTTGTAGTATTCGTTCCAAACACAAAAGTTGGGGACGAAGTAGAGATTGTAATTAACAGTGTGAAGAGAAAATTCGCCTTCGCTGAAGTTATCTGATATTATTTACTCCTAAAACCAATCCAGAGATTCAAATTTGATCGTTTCTCTTAATTTTTTACCTTTGAGCTACGAAAGGTTTATTTATCATACTTTAGTTATTTTTCATAGTGACAGCAATGGAGTATTACCAAGCCATTTTTATTGGACTACTGCAAGGGATTACGGAGTGGTTACCAATAAGCAGTTCTGGACAGGTAATGCTATTTTTAATAAACCTTCTCAAGATTCCCCCAGAACAGGCTTATTCTTACTCGTTGCTTTTGCATTTGGGGACTCTCATGGCCTTATTTTTCAAATTTAGATACGATCTGGGCAGAATTCTGCTCAAATTAATTCTCTTTAGATGGGAAGAAGAGGAAAGGTTCTTATTCTATTCCACCCTATTCACGGGAATAATAGGTCTGCCCATTTACAAAACTTTCAAGATTGTTGCATCTTCATTCAATGGAGAAGCAATTAACGGAATAATAGGTATAGCCCTAATACTTACCGGTGTAATCTTAAAGAAAGCTCAAGAAGCTCCTTTGGAAAAGCTGGAAAAAGGATTAAAAAAGGAAAAAGAGGAAGTTACAATATTCGATGCAATAGTTGCAGGAGTGGCGCAGGGAATAGCAGTAATCCCGGGAATATCAAGATCGGGGATGACAGTGGGGAGTCTATTGCTCTTAGGCGTAAAACAAGAAAAAGCTGTAAGGCTTAGTTTTTTAATGGCAATTCCCGCTATTACAGGAGCGCTATTTCTAGAGCTACCCGAGGTTTCAAGTACTTCTGAACCCCTAACAATCCCATTAGCTGCAGTTATAACTGCATTTGTAGTTAGCCTCCTTATGATTGAGGTCATGCTGAAAATTGCCAAGCGGCTTAACTTTTCCAAGTTCTGCATTTTCTTTGGTTTCATAGCTTTGATAGCATCTCTTTTGGGGGTGTTGGCATGAAGGGTGTAGTGCTCGCGGCTGGAAAGGGTGAAAGACTAAGACCACTCACAGACGATAGACCAAAAGTTATGCTCAAGGTTGCAAATAAAGCGATAATAGATTACGTCTTTGAAAATATATATCCCTTTGTTGATGAGTTCATAGTAGTTGTGAGGTATCAAAAGGAAAAGCTCATGGATTACTTAGGAGACGAATACGGTGGGAAGCCAATAACCTACGTGGAGCAGGTAGAAGGAGAAGGGACAGCAAAAGCTATCTATTCCGCAATTGAATACGTAGAAAATGAGGAGTTTTTGGCAGTTAACGGGGACATATACTTTGAGAGGGAAGGCATAAAAACTCTTTTACAGTCCTTCAGAAAAAGTAGTGCTGATGCCGCGTTGCTTGTGAAGAGGTTTGAGGATTTAACCCATTTCGGAATGGTGGAGGTAGAGGGAGAGCTCGTAAAGAGCATTAGAGAAAAGCCCGGAGCTGTTTCCGGATACGCAAACTTAGGAATTTACTTATTCAAGCCAGAAGTTTTTGAGTTCATAGAGAACACCCCACAAAGCCAGCGCGGAGAATACGAGATAACGGACACAATAAACCTTATGATAAAAGAAGGCAAGAAAGTAACCTATGCGGTTTATGAGGGCTACTGGAACGATATAGGAAGACCGTGGAACCTCTTAGAGCTAAACGAGTACATTCTCAAAAACCATCTCCGGCACAGTATAAAAGGTATTGTGGAGGAAGGAGCAACAATTCTCCCCCCAGTGGAAATAGGAGAGGGGACGGTTGTTAGAAGCGGATCATACATCATAGGGCCAGTGAAAATCGGGAAAAACTCCAAAATAGGGCCTAATTGCTTTATAAGACCCTACACAAGCATTGGAAACAAGTGCCACATAGGAAACGCCGTTGAAATCAAAAACTCAATAATAATGGATCACAGCAACGCTCCTCACTTGAACTATGTAGGAGATTCAATTGTTGGAGAAAACACCAACCTAGGGGCTGGAACAATAACGGCTAACTTAAGACACGACAACAAAACTATAAAGGTGGAAATAAAAGGCAAACTCGAAGATAGCGGAAGAAGGAAACTGGGAGCGATAATAGGGCACAACGTGAAAACAGGAATTAACGTAACGATATATCCGGGAAGAAAAATAGGAAGCAACTCTTTTATTGGCCCAGGTGTGATAGTTGATAAGAACGTCCCTCCCAATGTGCTGGTTGTTGCTAAACAGGAAAAAGAGATTATAGAAAGGTGAGGGGAGTGGCTTTCATTCCCTACCTTAATTTCCTCTCAAGATGGTTGCTTTTCCTTGCTGTGTTTTATAAAGCCGCAAAAACTAGGGAAAAAAGATGGGGATTAATAACCGTTGCATTATTTGTAAACGCCCTTGATGTGGAAAGTTATATCCTAACTCCTCTTGGTGTTTCCATTAGGCCAGAGGCGTATGACATTGCCTCTAAGATACCAAATTTCTTTGTAGCTGGCCTGCTAACTTGGGGAGGAATTCAGCTAAGGAAAGAGAGGAGCGAGTTTAGGGATGTTGTAACTTTAGGGATATTCGCCATTGCAGCATATATCTGGCTCTTTCTACTTGCAACGGAGTTTTTTGACAGGTTTGAACATTCATTTGCGATCAAATCATCATTTCCCAGCTTCGTCTTTGGAGCCTCCTTAATTTATGTTGGATACATGTTGAGGAACTACGTGATCTCCAAGAACACACTTGAGGAACTCTTTCCGTGGGGATTAATTCTTTTGGGAGCAATAAACTTAACATACCCGTTTACAAGAAACATTGAGTCAATTGCATCAGTGGCATTTCTGCTGGCAGCAGTTTTTCGATTAATGGCTGCAGTTGGAGCATTGAAATTTGCAATACATCCCTCCGAAATGGCAGTATTTGAAAAGCCAAAACAGCAAAAGCCTCCAGAAGTTAAGGGCGCATTTATCTTCAAAAGCAAAGAAGAACTGAAAAAACTAATCCCAAATTTCTTTGACCAAAACGTTATCATGATAACAAGAAACCCACCAAAAGAAAAAGTTCCCGAAAATACTTTAGTTTACTGGCTCACAAAAATGGAAGAGAGTAGCATCAAAGCAGACGGGAAAATCTATCCAGTCTCGCCAACGAGAATAGATATCTTGATTCATCTCCTAACCAAGAACCTTGAAAGCGGTTACAATGCAGTTTACATGGACGGATTCGAGTATTTAATGATAGAAAATGGATTTGAGAGTGCCGTTAAGTTCCTATTTGATTTGAAGGATAGAGTTGTAAGCGAGGGAAAGGTTATAGCTCTAATAATAGACCCGAGAACCCTAACCGAGAAGCAGATGGCACTTCTAGAAAGAGAATTTAGCAACAGAATATAAAAAAGAAAACTCAGAAGCCAAGATACTCTATAAACCTCCTGGTGTGCTTTGTCTCTCTTTGAAGCTCCACTTTTTGGAGTATCTGCCTTTCTATGGCCCTCAAGGCATCATGAACTGCCTGTATTGCTCCCCATGTTTCACCCGTGGCTATAAACTGCCCTTTGTCAGTCACAATTCTCATCCTTGCTTGGTAGAGGTGAACCCCGCGGAGTTTCTCCGGGAATCTCCTGATCCTAAGGTATATTATTCCTTCATTTCCGAGAAGGTCTTCATACCCCTCAACAAATCTCCTTATGTCGGAGATTATTCTCTCCCTTGTAAAGTCACTTAAATAGTGGGCATCTCCACCAAGCTGTAAGTAGAACCTGGCCTTCTGCTCAACCATTCTTGATATTGGGAGCAGGAGATCCTTAACCGTAAGAACTCCTCTAACTACGTTTTCATTATCAACTACAACAAGCCCATCGATGTTGTGCTCCTTCATTAACTCCACGGCTTCCCTAACGCTTGCTTCAGGCTTTATTGTTATCACTCCTCTAAACATGACTTCCCTAAGCTGAGTTGAGAACGGTGGGATTTTTTCTCCAGCTACTTCTCCAAACTGTGCTCTGAATCTGGGTTTTATAAACCTGATAATCAGGTCGTGCAGTGTTACCAAGCCTTCGAGCTTTCCCTCTTCGTTTACAACTGGAATTCTTGAGATAGCATGATCTCTCATTGTTGCAAGTGCCTTAGCTACGGTATCATACGGTTTGAGAGTGATTACATCGCTGCTCATGAACTCTTTTACGGGTCTTTTTCCAAATTCTTCCTTGGCAACCCTCTCAAGTAGGGCAATATCGCTTATTACACCAATAACATTGTTCTTATCCTCCCCAACAGGGAGTGAACGTAAGTCAGTCTCTATCATAAGTTTAGCCGCTAAACTTAGATCTTCATCAGGTTTTACAACGGGTGCGGGCTTGTATACATCCCTAACCTTAGCCTTTGTCGGATCCCACTTTAAGTGGGAGCGGATTATCAAGTCTTGGGTCAATACACCCTTATACAGCTTTCCATCAAAAACAACAATTAAATCCGGATCTTCTTTTTCAAAAATTCCAATCGCCTCAGAAAGGGGGGCGTTTATGTCGATTTTTGCAAATTTTTCTGTCATAACTTCCTGGACAGAAATCCCGACCATTCTTGACACCTCCTTCAATTTTATATTGGTTTTCATTCCATTTAAACCTTTCCGAGATAAGATTTAGTTACATTAAGTTAATAAAGTTTTCGATTGCTTAATGGTTCAAATCCATTTCAAATGGGTACCCTCCTTTGAGAACTAAGTACAGAGCAAACAATCCCCCAAATGTGTTCATAATGATGTCCCTCAGTTTATTCCCAGCATCCTCATGAATAAACGAAATTTCGCTTTCACTAAGCTTTTCAGCAACTTCCCATCCAAAACTTAAAATGAAAAGAGCCAAAAAAGAATAAAGAACCAATTTTCTTCTTGTTAACCTTAAATACCCTCCATCTGATAGGTTAAGGAGAACTTCAGCAATTATAGCCCAAACAACCATTCCTCCAAGGAAGTGGCTTATCATGTCCGCGTTTCTCCATTCTTTGTGGAATAGGTCAACCGTAGTGAAGGGAACATTTACAAGAGAAACATGAACCGCTATAAAAACTCCCAAGAGTACCATCGTCTTTTTGTTGTAGATTGGAGCCAAAAATTGTCTCAATCTAGGATGGGGGTTTGAGAAATATCTCTCAACCACATCCGGGATGTAAAGGCCAATTAAGGCCACAAGGGTCCGGTATATGTGATCCACCCTTTGATAGATGAGAGCAGTTATAAATCCTAGGAAAACAATGAATCTGCTTATATTGAGAGCTGTTTTTGGCTCTATATAAATCACCAAAATAGTAGTACGAGAATATTCCATTTAAAAGTTTCTGAAAAATAAAAAAGGAATCAGCCAATAGTGGCAACGGCTAAATCCGCTCTAACTATTCCGTATCCATAATCTGGATCCCATCCATTTGAATTGACATCATCAGCTGTCACGTGTAGAATTCCCCTAACAGTACTCGTGGTATTATCATCAAACACTCCAACTGGAAGGACATACCCATATTTGTTGTAGTGTGCTGCTTGGATTAATGCTACAACTCCACTAACGTGAGGTGTTGCCATTGAAGTACCGCTAAGTGTCTCATAAGTATCGTCCGGATACGTGCTTAGTATATCAACGCCTGGAGCACTAACTTCTACTCCCCTATTACTCCACCAAGGTACTTGGTCATTAATGTCAGTTGCACCAACGGCTATAACCTCTGGATAAGCTGCAGGGTAACTTGGACTTGATGCTCCATCATTACCACTTGCCGCTACGATGACAACTCCGTAATTGTATGCCTCTATTATTGCATCATGGAAGGCTTGAACATCGCTTGAACCTCCAAGGCTCATGCTTATGACTTCAGCCGCATCATCATCTGGATCACCCACTATTATTCCATCTCCATCACTGTCGAGAACTCCATCGGGGCCAAGCAATGCCTGCTCTATTCCAAGGATTATGTCGCTATAAGATCCTCTACCACTTGCATCAAGAACCCTAACAGCATAAATCTCCACAGCTGGAGCGACTCCTACCACTCCAATGTCATTATTGAGTGCCGCTACAGTTCCCGCAACATGAGTCCCATGGCCATTCTGGTCTTTGTAATCTTTGGGCTTTGTAGACACTTTGCCCCTAAGTACGCTTACACCCCACGCGAGATTTGCCGCTAAATCTGGATGGTCATAATCAATTCCAGTATCGAGGATTGCAACCTCAATTACTCCACCACTTGAACCATCAGTTATGCTCCATACATCCGGGGCTTTAATCCTTTCAATTCCCCATGGAATCGTTTGAGCTGGTTGTGAAGGCTTTGGCTTACCTGCTCCCGGTGGTTTGCCCTTTAATATATGGGCCTCCGCATCGTACTCTACTCTCACGACACCCTTAGCATTCTTTAGTCTTTCAACTGCTCGTGGAGGAAGCTCCGCTATAACGATTGGAAATACCTTTCCTCTTGCAACAACGTTGCCCCCAAGTGCAAAGACGGAGTTTTCGTTAAAGTCCTTGTCTATTGTTATTATCACTCGAACTTTCTCAGCAGGCACTGCCCCTACTATCCCTGCTGTAGCTCCAAGTACAACAAAGACCAACAGCAGAGAAAAAACTTTGTTAAATCCCATATCTTTTCACCTCATATTTGGAAACTTTTTTGTTTCCGTATAATCTATCTTGACCTCCAAACTATTTAACACTTTAGGTGTTTTATTTGAACTAATTACAGCAACCTCTAGTTGGAAAAGGAAGGTTTTAAAAAAGCTTTTATTTGGTGTTACCTTACTAAGACATAGTGCTACTAGATAATCAGAGGAGGTGAGCTATGTGCACATCCCCGATGGGCTGTTGAGTCTTCCCGTGATAGTGGTAACATATGCAGTGACAATTGGGATCCTTGCGTATTCATTAAGGAAGTTAAAGGACTTCCCAGAAGAGAAAATCCCTCTTTTGGGGCTGTTTGCGGCTGGCATCTTTGCTGCTCAGATGGTAAACTTCCCAATTATAGGGGGAGTAAGCGGACATTTACTTGGAGCCGTGCTTGTAGCGGTGCTCTTGGGCCCATATGCAGCAGTGCTTGTAATGACCACAGTACTATTGATCCAAACCCTTCTCTTTGGAGATGGTGGAATAACTGCCATAGGGGCAAACATACTAAACATGGGGATAGTTGGGGCTTTTGTTGGATACTGGATATACTCCAAGCTCAAGAACTTCAATGAAGCGTTTGGGATAGCCCTCGCCTCTTGGTCAGCAGTGGTTTTAGGGGCATTTCTGACTTCGATAGAGATAGGCATAAGTCACAGCTTGCCTTTTGGAAAAGTATTGGGTCTGATGGTAGGTTACCATGCAGTAATAGGGATTGGGGAGGCTTTAATAACTCTCTTTGTGGTGAACGCTCTCAAGTCTAAACTCCCCGAGATAGGGGGTGTTCCAGCATGAGAAACATCATAAAAGGATTGCTCATAATCCTTATCCTGCTCGCAATTGCCTTGCCCTTTGCATCTGAAAACCCAGATGGGCTTGAAGCAACAATGGAAAAAGTACATCTGGAGGAATCTCCAGTTTACAGCGCTCCTCTCGACTATGGCGAAACATGGGGACAAAGTCTTATAATGGGAGCAATTGGGATAACACTTGTCTTTGGAATAGCTTACGGACTTGGAAAACTGATAAAAGGTGTCTGACTTGTACCTCATTTTTATTTTTATTTATGCACTGCTGATCGTTACAAGAACAAGCTTAGTTGAGCTGTTTTATTTTCTCCCAGTGCTGATGGCTTTGATATTATTACTCAAACCAAAAAGAGCGCTTTTTAAACATTTGGGATTTCTTTTGGGCTTTGAGGGACTACTCTTTATTCTGGCGTTATTTATACCAGGAAAGCCCGTAGTAGTGACTCCCCTTGGAGTAATAACCTACGAGGGCCTTCAAAGATTCTCCATCCTACTTGGAAAGGCCTTTCTCTCATCTTCCGCTGTTGTTGTAGTCTCAAATTCTTTGGGATTCCCTTACATATTAGCCGAGATGGAAACCCTTCGCTTTCCGCGAATACTGGTGCTAACTCTTGCATTCACCTATCGATATCTTGAACTTTTTGAAGAAGAGGCCCTTAGGATGAAAAGGGCACTTGATTCTAGAGCATTTAACATTGGAAAAATAGAGTACTATAAAAAGCTAGGAATGCTTATAGGCGAGATATTTGCCAGAGCATACATGAGAAGTGTGAGAATACACTGGGCAATGCTTTCGAGGGGCTTTGGAGAATTTCCCAAAGTAGCAGAAGAAAGAAGAGTTGAACCCATAGTTCTAACCCTAATCGCATTGGGGGTGGCGTTGCTTTGATAGAACTCGTGAACATCCATTTCTCGTATAACAACCGAGAAGTGCTGAGGGGTATTTCACTTAAAATAAACGACGGGGAGGTATTTGGAATTCTGGGCCCAAATGGAGCAGGGAAATCAACCCTTATAATGCATCTAAACGGCATATTGAAACCCAAAACGGGCAAAGTTATTGTAAACGGGATAGAAGTCAATAAAAATCCAAAAGAAGTTAGAAAAATAGTTGGAATAGTGTTTCAAGACCCAAACGACCAGCTATTTTCCCCCAAGGTATTTGACGATGTTGCTTTCGGCCCTTACAATCTTGGTTTGCGGGGAAGAGAATTAGAAGAAAGGGTTGAAAAAGCCCTAAGGCTTGTTGGTATGGAGGGATATAAAAACAGAGAAACAAAAGAACTTAGCTTTGGAGAGAAAAAGAGGGTAGCAATAGCGACAGTACTTGCAATGGAACCGGAGATTTTAGTGTTTGATGAACCCTTCGCTAACCTTGATTTCCGGGGAAAGAAAATGTTGAGGGAGTTAATTGAGAAATTCAGAGGAGAAAAGACTATAATCTTATCCTCTCACGAAGCTGAGTATCTTACACTCTGCGACAGGATAGCCCTTTTAGATGGAGGCAAAGTTATAAAAGTTGGACGTCCAGAGGAGATTTTAGGAAACGCAGACCTTCTCAGAGATCATAATTTAGATGTTCCTCCCCTGGTAGATTTATTCTCAAGTCTTGGACTGGAAATACCCAAGAGCATAGAAGAAGCAAAAAGGAAGCTCAAAAAGGTTCTAATATGAATTCGCTCGTCGCTTTTTATTTTCTCCAAAATCCTTATAATGTATCACTGCGAATGAGTAACAAAGTTGCATAAGCTTGTGGGGTGATATCATGGAAACTGTTGTTAATCAGATAAAATCAAAACTCCCAGAAAATTTGGAAGGTCTTTTGGATCTAGCCTATAACTACTGGTGGAGCTGGAATAGGAGAGCCACAAAACTCTGGGAAAAAATAGATCCCGAACACTGGCGGAAATATAAAAATCCTGTTAAACTTCTCCTCGATACTCCAGAGGAGAGATTAAAGGAGCTTTCAAAAGATGATGATTTTATAAACCTCTATGAACTCGTAATTGATCAGTTCAGGCATTACATGAACCCAGAAAGCACATGGTTCTCAACCAATTATCCAAAATGGGAAGAGCCCGTAATATATCTGTGTATGGAGTACGGGATAAGCAAGAGCCTCCCAATTTATTCCGGTGGACTTGGAATACTCGCCGGTGATCACATAAAGACGGCAAGCGATTTGGGAATACCATTTATAGGTATAGGCCTCCTTTATAAGCACGGATATTTCAAACAGGAAATCGACAAAGACGGAAGACAGATAGAGGTGTTTCCAGAGTACAACCCAGAGGAGATGCCGATTAAGCCCCTAACCACAGAGAAAGGAGAGCCACTCCTCATAGAAGTGCCAATAGAGGATAGAATAGTATATGCAAGAGCCTTTGAAGTCAATGTCGGTAGGGTAAAGTTGTATCTTCTCGATACTGATGTTCCTCAAAACTCTCCGGATGATAGGAGCATCTGTGACTACCTCTACAACGCTGAGATAGACAAGAGAATAAAGCAGGAGATACTTCTAGGTATTGGTGGAATGAGGCTTTTAAGAATGCTGGGAATTAATCCAGCTGTTATCCACCTTAATGAAGGACATCCAGCGTTTGCAAACTTCCAAAGAATAGCATGGTATATGGAGGAAGGTCTAAACTTTTTGGAAGCTTTAACTGTCGTAAGGGGCACAACGATTTTTACAACCCATACTCCCGTGCCAGCTGGACATGACAAATTCCCAATAGCAGAAGTTGAGAAAAGACTTGCCAAATTCCTTGAAGGCCTTCCAAAGGATGAATTCCTTAATTTAGGCAAAGAGGGAGATCAGTTTAACATGACCCTCCTCTCAATAAGAACCTCGAGCTATGTAAACGCTGTGAGTAAGCTCCATTCAAAGGTAACTAAAGAAATGTGGAGACACCTCTGGAACGGTGTTCCTTTAGACGAGATTCCGGTAGAGGGCATCACAAACGGCGTTCACACAAAAACATGGCTTCATAACGAGATAAAGAAGCTCGTCGATAGGTATATTGGGAGAGTCTGGAGAGATTATGCAGAGCTCGAGGGTCTCTGGTATGGAGTGGAGAGAATTCCAGATGAGGAACTCTGGGAAGCTCATTTAAAGGCAAAAAGAGAGTTTATAGAACTCATCAAAAGGAAGATAAAAGAGAGAAACGAGCGCCTTGGGATTGAAGAACCCCTCCCCGAAATAGATGAGAATGCCTTAATAATAGGCTTTGCAAGGCGTTTCGCAACCTATAAACGAGCGACGCTAATTTTAACCGATTTGGAGAGGCTGAAAAAGATAGTTAACAACCCAGAAAGACCAGTGTATATAATTTTTGGAGGAAAAGCTCACCCAAGGGATGAAGCAGGCAAGGAGTTCCTCAGGAGGGTCTATGAAGTATCCCAGATGCCTGAATTTAAGAACAAAATCATAGTGTTTGAGAACTACGATATGGGCTCTGCAAGGGCCATGGTGGCAGGGGTCGATGTGTGGCTCAACAATCCAAGAAGACCACTAGAAGCAAGCGGAACCAGTGGAATGAAAGCAGGTTTAAACGGCGTTTTGAATTTGAGCGTCTATGATGGATGGTGGGTCGAAGGTTACAACGGCAAAAACGGATGGGTCATAGGAGATGAAAGTCTCGAACCGGAAACAGAGAAAGATGACATTAGAGACGCTCAGAGCCTCTATAACCTTCTCGAAAATGAAGTAATCCCCACATACTACGAGAACAGGGCAAGATGGATTTACATGATGAAGGAGAGCATAAAGAGCATTGCACCAAGGTTCAGCACCCACAGAATGGTAAAAGAGTACGTCGACAAGTTCTACTCAAAAGCTCTGGCAAATGCTATCCTTCTCCAGAGAGACAGCTTTAAAGCAGCAAGGGAAATTGCATCGTGGAAAGCGAAGATCTTCAACTCTTGGGATAAAGTAGAGATAGAGCGCATTATAACCCATGATGCCACTGGAGTTGAAGTTATAGTAAACCTCGACGGCCTAAGCCCAGAGGATGTAAAGGTTGAAATTTATTATGGAGTCAAAGCAGAAGGATACGCAATAGAAAAACCCTACGTCATAGAGCTTAAACACCCTCAAAGTCTCGGAGGCAACAGATGGCTTTACCGCTATGAAGGGAACGCACTCAAAAATCTCGGCCATCCCTGCTGGCACTATGCCGTTAGAGTTTATCCATACCACGACAAGCTCCCCCACAAGTTTCTACTTGGTCTTATCAAATGGAAGGGATTTTTTGAGCTCTGACTTTTTATTTTAATTTTGGAAAACGTTATAAAGCAAAGGGCTCCTACTTATGGAGGGTTACCATGAGGATAGTATTCGACATTGGAGGCTCTGTTCTAGTTCCCGACAAGCCTGATGTTGAATTTATAGAGGAGATTGCCTATCAGCTGACAAAAATCAGCGAAGATCACGAGGTAGCAGTCGTCGTCGGAGGAGGAAAAGTGGCAAGAGAATACATTCACGCCGCAAAGGCTTTTACTCCAAATGAAACATTCAAAGACTATATCGGAATACACATAACAAGGGCCAACGCAATGCTCTTAATAGCGGCACTCAGAGAAAAAGCGTACCCGTTTGTGGTGAGCGATTTTAGAAAAGCGTGGGAAGTAATGCAACTCAAAAAGATACCCATAATGGGTGGAACGCATCCCGGACATACAACAGACGCCGTTGCTGCTCTCTTAGCCGAGTATCTCCAAGCAGATTTGCTGGTGGTTATAACAAACGTTGATGGCGTTTACGATAGCGACCCTAAAAAGAATCCAAACGCAAAGAAGCTGGAGAGGATTTCAACTGAGAAGCTCGTGGAAATAGCTATGCAGAGCGAGAGCAAAGCAGGTGGAAGTGGTGTTGTTGATGCGTTAGCGGCTAAATTCATTCAGAGGGGCAAAATAAGAACCCTAATTATCGGTAAGGATGATGCAAGAAACCTTTTCGACGCAATAAAGGGCAAACACAAGGGCACTCTAGTTGAACCTTGAGTTCACAATTTTTTTATACTCTCTGGCTTTTCTCCTATTTGGTGATAATTATGAGAATAGTGGTTATCGGTTCCGGAACAGCAGGAAGTAATTTTGCCCTCTTTGCAAGGAAGCTTGATAGAAAAGCGGAAATCATCGTGATAGGAAAAGAAAAAACAATGCAGTATTCTCCATGTGCGTTGCCCTTTGTTTTAAGCGGGAAGATACCAAAGCTGGAAAACATCATAGTATTTCCAAACGAATTCTACGAAAAACAGAAGATTCAGATGATGTTGGACACTGAGGCAAAGGAAATAGACAGAGAAAGGAAGGTCGTGATTACAGACAAAGGTGAAGTCCCTTATGATAAGCTCATCCTTGCCACAGGCTCTAAAGCGTTTGTTCCTCCAATAAAGGGCGTGGAAAGTGAGGGGGTCTTTACCCTAAAGACAATGGAGGACGTAAAGAAAATCCAAGCATATCTGGAGGAAAGAAAACCAAGAAAAGCCGTTGTGATCGGAGCGGGCTTGATAGGATTA
Source organism: Thermococcus alcaliphilus (assembly GCF_024054535.1). Taxonomy (NCBI): domain Archaea; kingdom Methanobacteriati; phylum Methanobacteriota; class Thermococci; order Thermococcales; family Thermococcaceae; genus Thermococcus; species Thermococcus alcaliphilus. Next base: position 44,250 of record NZ_JAMXLV010000021.1, read on the forward strand.
GAAGGGGCGGTGGCATTTAGGGAGCTCGGACTGGAAGTTCTTGTTGTCGAACTGCTCGAGCATTTGCTCCCAACAATGCTGGACAAGGATATTGCCTCAATAGTCCAGTCCCATCTTGAGGAAAGGGGAATAGAGTTTAAATTCGGCGTTGCAGTAAGTGAGATTCTTGGAAACCCTGTGAGAGCTGTTAAAATAGGAGAAGAAGAGATTGAAGCAGATCTTGTTCTTGTGGCAACTGGTGTAAGGGCTAACGTCGATCTTGCCCAAAAAGCCGGATTGGAAGTTAACAGAGGGATTGTTGTTGATGAATACCTTAGAACAAGCGATCCCGACATCTATGCCATTGGAGATTGTGCTGAGGTCTTCGATGCGGTTACGGGAAAAAGAACGCTAAGCCAACTCGGCACTACGGCAGTAAGAATGGCAAAGGTGGCGGCGGAAAATGTCTTTGGAAAAGGCGTAAAATTCAGACCCGTTTTTAACACTGCCATAACTGAGCTCTTTGACTTAGAAATTGGGACGTTTGGGATAACTCAAGAGAGGGCAAGTAAAGAAGGAATTGACGTCGTTGTGGGCAAATTCAAGGGCTCAACAAAGCCAGAATATTATCCCGGAGGAAAACCAATAACCGTGAAGCTGATCTTTAGAAAGAAAGACAGGAGATTAATAGGAGCTCAGATAGTTGGTGGAGAGAGGGTATGGGGCAGAATAATGGCTCTTAGCTTTGCCGCTCAGAAGGGGGCAACGGTGGAGGATATAGCCTATGGAGAAACTGCCTACGCTCCTCCGATAAGCCCCACAATAGACCCGATTACAGTCGCAGCTGAAATGGCATTGAGAAAGTTTAAATGATCCTTTTTCTATTTTTTAAAATGATGAGGAGCAAAGACGAGTTCTTGAGGAGCAGAGAAAGGATTAAAATTAGCAAACTAATGAGCTACATCTTAAGGCACGCTCCTTGGGAATTTGACGTTGAGGTAGATGAAGAAGGTTTCGCCAATATTGAAGAGGTTGTCAGGGCTGTTAAAAAGTCCTATCCATGGGTAGAAAAAGAGCACCTCCTCTGGATAATCGAGAACGACCCAAAGGGCAGGTTTGAGACTAGAGGAAACAAAATAAGAGCCAGATACGGACACACTTTTGATGTTTCTTTGGATCATGAGGAAGATGTTGAAGTTAAGGTTCTCTATCATGGAACTCCTCGAAGAAACCTTGAAAAGATACTAAAAGAAGGCATAAAATCGATGAAAAGAAAGTTTGTCCATCTAACAACAAGCAAAGAAGAGGCCTACGAAACAGGGCGTAGGTATGGACGAGATGTGGTGGCTATCTTGGTAGATGCTGAATGTCTGAGGAAAAAAGGCTACAGAATTTACAAAGCTGGGAAGAATGTTCGTATAATTAAATTTGTTCCTCCTGAGTGCATAATTCTCTACGAATAACCAAAAACCCTTATTCAGCTTCGACTTTTTTGACATAATGACAAACAAAACTGGAAAATATTTTTATAGGGGAAGAACATTCTAATGCGTTGATGCCCTATGACGTTCAGGAGTGAGTGTTTTTGGGAGTATAGTTGGTGAACCTCTTCTATTATTAATTCAAGGTAGGGATTGTTTTTGGCGCTGATCCAATAAAACCTTTTGGAGGTGTAGTTTGTGGCAAGAGAAACTTGGGGAAGTAGAGTAGGGTTTGTTGCAGCTGCAGTAGGAAGTGCAGTAGGGCTAGGAAACATCTGGATGTTCCCAATGAGAGCAGGTCTCTACGGTGGAGCGGCATTCTTGCTTCCATACTTAGTGTTGCTTTTTGCAGTGGGAGTAGTTGGCCTTACAGTGGAGTGGACTCTGGGAAGGGCAACTAAAGGAGGGCCCATAGAGGCATTTGCCAAAACACTGCCGGGAGGAAAATACCTTGGAATACTTGTAAATGCGATAATGGTCATGATATTTGCCTTCTATTCCCTGGTGCTTGGATGGATACTTAGGTATTTCATAGCCTCTCTAACAGGAGAACTGACGGGAGTTAATCCAGGGGCGTTTTTTGACGGCCTAGCCTTCAGTAAAGAGGCTATCTTATGGCAGTTTATCGTGATAGCAATAACGGTAGCCATAGTAGCTATGGGCGTTCAAAAGGGAATTGAAAGGGCAAACAAGGTCATGATGCCTGCTCTGTTTGTGCTACTGGTGATATTAACGATAAGGAGCGTTACATTGCCAAATGCGTATGAAGGTTTGAGGTTCTATCTCCTTCCAGACTGGAGCAAAGTGATGAGTGGAAAAACTTGGATGATAGCCCTGTCGCAGATGTTCTTTTCCTTAAGCGTCTTAGGAACTACAATGGTAGTTTACGGAAGTTATCTAAAAGAGAAAGACGACATCCCATTATCAGCAATAGCAACGGCCTTTGGGGATACAGCGGTAGCCGTTACAGCTGGATTTCTAGTATTTCCTGCGGTTTTTTCGTTTGGTCTTGAGCCTACAGCCGGTCCAGGGTTAGTTTTCGTAACGTTACCAATGGTATTCCAGAAAATGCCTGGAGGAATGTTCTTTGGCGCATTATTCTTCCTCTTGCTAATATTCGCCGGGCTTTCTTCAACGGTCTCAATGCTCGAAGTTTATGTAGACTCAGCTATTACAAAGCTCAACATGAGCAGAAGGAACGCTTCAATCCTCTTGGGGCTCTTAACTTTCCTAGTAGGGGCACCTTCTGCAGTTAATCCATCCTACTTTGAGTGGCTGATTAACATCTCAACGGTTTACATAGGGCCATTGGGAGCTTTAATAGCCGCTCTAGCACTGATAAAGCTTGGAGTAGACAAAGCATATGAGGAACTTAAAAAAGGAGCCCTGATAGATGTGCCAGAACTCTGGAAGCCCTGGGTAAAGTTCCTATACCCAATAGTGATAGCTGTAATATACATTTCACAATTCCTGCTGGGGTGATCCAAATGGATGCAGTGTACATAATAGCCCTGTTTGTAGTGCTCATAGTCTATGGACCTTTGATATGGGCTCTTTACAAACTTTCAAAGGCCTCAACCCCTTAATTTTTATTTTTGGTGATATTGATGCTTCCAAAGGACATTGAAGAGATAGGTAAAGACTACGGGAAAAACCTGCCAAAAGGGGAATACTTGGACTGTGCCCTCGCATACAACCCATTTGGGTGCTCTAGCAGAGTGATTGAGGAGATTAAAAACATCCGCCCTCAAGCTGTTTATCCCTACCCAAGGGAAGAGGAAAGGCTCAAAGAGGCTATAAAAGCGTATTGGGGTGTAAAAAGCGAACAAATTTTCTTAGGGACAGGTTCCATGGGATGTCTTCAGAAGATCAACAAGCTCCTCTCCCCGGGTTCAGTCGTCCTTGGTTACGCTCCACAGTTTCTTCCATATATCAACGACGCACGATTAAACGGGGCAGTTTACGAGTATGTCCCCCTTAGAAAAGAAAACGACTTTACAATAGACGTTGGGGAGATAATAGAGAAGATAACAGAAAAGACCTCATTCATTTATATCGACAATCCACATAACCCCACAGGGCAGGTCTTAAAGCTAAAACAAATTGAGGAAATTGCAGAAGTGGCAGAGAGAAAAAGTGTAGTGGTGATAGTAGACGAAGCTTTCGGAGAGTTTATGAGCAAGAAAAATTCAGCAATAAACCTTGAGTTTCCAAACATCCTCGTTACAAGGTCTTTCTCTAAAGGATTTGGGCTGGCTGGTCTGAGGATTGGATATTGCATTGTTAAAGGCGATGAGATGAAAAAGGCAATTTCCAAAGTTGACTTTCCTTTTTCGGTAACAACGATTTCACTTGTTGCCGCTTTAAAGGCCCTAGAGGATCAAGATTTTCTAAGAAAAACGGTAGAGCAGACAAGAAAAAACAAGGAGAAGCTCATGAGAACATTAGGTAAAAACTTTCACATCGCAAAAACTGACAAATCAACACCAATATTCCTTTGTGGTGGAAATGGCAATACTTACCAATATTTCCTCAGTAAGGGGATTTTAACAGTACCAGGTGAGGAATTCATGAACCTTGACAACAGCTATGTTCGAATAAGGATTCCCAAAAGTGCAGAAGAATTTATAAAGAAAATCAACGCCGCTTGAGCTTTATAACTGCCTCCATGTGAGAAGTATGTGGGAACATATCAACTAAAATGGCATCCTCTACCTTGTAAATCTCCTTCAAGTGGGAATAATCTTTGCTAAATGCTTGCGGGTTGCATGAGACATAAACGATGTTTTCTGGTTTCTCTCTTTTTAGGGTTTTTACGCCATCTTTCAAACCTTTTCGTGGAGGATCGACAATAACTGTATTGTAATCTCTTATCGGGAAAGATTCGGCATCCCCTACCAAAAAATTTGCTTCCACACCGTTTATTTCAGCGTTTTTATTTGCCATTTCAACTGCAAAGGGGTTTATTTCAACTCCCTTAACCCTAATTCCTTCCTTTGCTAAAAACACTCCAAAGGTTCCCACACCAGAATAAAGGTCAAGAACTTTCTCCCCTTCAACAAAATTTAAAACAGTCCTCAAAAGTATGGAAAGGGCATAGGAATTTGTCTGGAAAAAGCTGTTTGGATGTATCAAGTAAATAGTTCCCTCAATTTTCTCCTTTATAAACGGAGACCCACTTACAAGTTTTGGTATGCCTTTAGGGTCGTCTTTAGGATCTTCTTTAAAGCTCCAATAGATGGAATCTGCGAAGTCAAAATAATCAGGGAAGCTTTGTGAGGCTTTTTCAAGGTGTGCAATTAGGTTCACCATAGTTTCCCCGGTAAACTTCCCCTCTCTAACGGAAAGGTAGTGAACATCGCCGCTTTTCTTTTTTGGATCCCACGGGGAAAGTTTTTCTTCCTCCATGAACTGTTTTAAAGCCTTTATGAACCTCGAAGTACGGTTAGAAAAAACGGGGCACTGCTTAATGTTCACAATACGTTGAGAGTTCCTCTGCTTGAATCCAATGCCTTCCGTTGAAACAATAAAATTGCTTATGTTTCTAAAGCCCCAAAGCTTGGGAGAACCTTTTATTGGGGCCATAATTCCGGTCATCTTCTCAAAGAGTTTTATCTTAAGGTTCAGCTGTTCTTTGTACTTTACGTGCTGCCAAAAACAGCCTCCACACCTTCCAAAATAGGGACATCTCGGATTTTGTCTCAAAGGTGACTCCTCAAGAACTGTGAAATCTTTCGCGATTAAACGTCCAAACCTCCTGAATGTTTTTCTAACCTCCACAAAATCTCCAATAACAGTGTAAGGAACATAAACCTCTTTCTTCAGCTTCAAAAGCCCATAGCCGTCTGGACTTATCTCCGTTATGTACCCCTTTCCTTTCATTACCCTCATTAATAACCAAACTTTATTTCATTTTTAAATTCGTCGCTGGTTATCAGCACAAGGCAAATTGCTGCCAGAAAAGTTAAACTAGCAGATGCGGGCTCAAAGCTTACTAATACCCACAGTATGCCAAAGATAAGGTCCAGAAGTGTTATATATGTCCCTATTTGGATAACAATCTCCCTGCTTAGCAAAATCCCCAATAGAATAAGGAAGTGAATCAGAGCGATTATAAAAAACCCAAGCGCAGTTGATCTCTCACTTGAACTCAACACGCCCATTCCAGCAAAATATACTCCCATTAAGAAAAAGAAGAGAGAAACAACGGGTTTAAGCCTCATCTCCGAGTTCCTCCACAGGTAGCTTCATTCTCGACACTGCTATTAAAGTCAATATTCCTAGTATTGGCATAAAAGCAAGCTCTGCGAGTGCTAATGCTTCACTATGCCTTGCTAGGGCTTCCGTTATAGAGGGAGCAATTGCATTTGCTGAGTTAGAAATTAGTCCCAAAGCAAAGGATGCCCGAGGATAAATGCTCTTTGGATAAGTTGCTGGAGCAGAAGTCCAGAATGCCGGCCCTGTACCTTGAAGAGCACCAATAAGCCATACTGAAGCTAATGCTAATGAGTAATTCCCTTGAAGCATTGCCCTAGAGTAAACGCTTAACCCAACAAACGCCATAGCGTAGGAAAGTATCATAACCTGAACGATGGCCTTAAAGAGGCCTCTTGGACTTGGATTTTTCTTGGAAAGCTGGAAGCCAACGAATCCCATAATTATTGACCAAAGGGCTTTTGATATGTTAAGATTCGTGCTTAAAGTGGCTACTTGGTTTTTGCTCCAACCGGCTTCGTATCCCAGGGAGGATGAGAAACCAACAATTGTGAAGATAACCCATAGTGCTGGGAAGAAAGTGAATCCAAGCACCCATGTAAATTTCATCTTCCAGATGTTTACCTTGTCTCTACCTTCTTTTTTGTGAATTATCTCAAAGTCCTCCGTAAATAGCCACCATATCAAAAGAACGGCATACATTATAGCAACCGTTATCAGGAAAGCCGTTTTCCATCCAAAGGCACTTACCAGATATTTGGCGCTCATTGAACCAAAAACGCCTCCCCAAAATATACCTGAAAGGATAATACCTTTAGCAAACGGCCTTTCTGCGACAAAGTAATTGGCTATCTGGGTGCTGAACAGGGGAACCAAGCTCACAACAAAACCCTGGATAAACCTGAGAAAGACCACCAAATACCAGTTCCCAACATAAGGGATCAAAGCTTGGGGTATCGCTGCAAAGCTGAGAGCTATAGCAACACTTCTTTTGAAACTCCCTTCGTAGAGCCTTGTGTGTCCAAGCAAGAACGCTATAAAAAGACCAAACACATATGCCACGTGCTGGAGATCATAAGCCTCGGCACTTATCCCAAAGTGGGAAATTATATCCGGCTTTGCAACACTCATCATGCTTAAAGTTCCAAATCCTGCAGTCATGACCAGCGTATCCAATATAACGGATTTCCAGCGTTTCATAGTTATCACCTCACAGCTTTCCAAGCAGCATCAGTACTCCAAAGACAATGAACAAAATGCCGGCTCCCTTGTGAATAACTTCAAGGGGCAATGCATCGCCTATTTTGTCCCCTAAAACTGCCCCAATCAAATTGACCAATGCTAAACCAAAAATTGCCCCTAAAAATGCCTTGATCCACCCATACTTAGAAGCAAAGGCAATTGTGGCTAACTGAGTCTTGTCTCCCAATTCTGCAAGGAATATTGCAACAAAGACATAAAGGATCTCCTTCACGTTACCACCTCAAAAAGAATATTAAAGAACTAAAGCTCCTCAAGAGCTTTTTTCATTCTTTCCATAGCCTCTAAGAGCTTTTCCTTGCTTGTTGCATAGCTTATTCTGATGTAGCCTTCGCCATTAGGTCCAAAAGCCGTTCCTGGAATAACAACTACTTTTGCCTTCTCCAACAACCATTCTGCAAACTCCTCGCTTTTCATTCCCGTGTCCCTTATGTTGGCAAAAATATAAAATGCTCCTTTTGGCTCAAAAGCCTTTATATAGGGCATTTCTTTTAAATGCTCTAAAACGAGTTTTCTCCGATCCGCATATTCCCTGCGCATCTCTTCCACAGCTTTCCAGCTTGCCTCTTCCCTAAGGGCCGCAACTCCCGCAACCTGGACAAAAGAGGCAACGTTTCCGATGATATAAGCGTGGAGTTTTATCATGTCCCTTATTATTTCTTCCGGAGCTATTGCAAATCCTAAGCGCCATCCGGTCATTGCGAAAGTTTTTGAAAAACTGTTTGCCAGGATTGTATTATCGGGGGCATACTTTATCATTGGTATATGCTTTGCCCCATCGTATAGAAAGTGCTCATAGGGCTCATCACTAAGAATGTAAATGTTGTAGTCTTGAGCAATATCCGCTATAGCCTTTGCAACTTCTTCATCCAAAACTGCACCAGTGGGATTATTCGGGTAGTTAATCACAATCATTCTCGTTCTCTTGGTAATAAGTTCAAGAAGCTCATCTGGATCAGGTTGAAAGCCGTTCTCTTCTTTTAGGGGCAGCCTAACCGGCTTCGCCTCTGCAACCTTTGCATCTTCAACATAGCATACAAAAGCCGGATCGGGGATTATTACTTCATCACCATTTTCCAGCAGAGTTTCGAAGGCAAGGTAAGTGGCTTCATAAGCTCCAGCCGTTACGATTACCCTTTCTGCTGAGACATCCAATCCGTAGTGATTCTTATAGTACTCCGAAACTGCCTCTCTAAGCTCTGGAATACCTGCATTTGGTGTATAGTGAGTCCACCCCTCGTCGAGAGCTCTCTTTGCTGCTTCCTTTATATTTTGAGGGGTTTCGAAATCTGGTTCGCCTATTCCGAGGGAAATGACGTTCTGCATCTTTGATGCCCTTTCAAAAAGCTCCCTAATCTTTGATCTCTGGATAAGATTTATACGACCCGCAACGAAATATTTATGCTTTTTATAACGCATGATTCATCCCTCCAAGAGCATTTATGAGTGATGCCAAATTCTTATAAATTTATCGAGAGAAAAGTTTCAAAACTGGGCACAAATAATAAAAATTCTTCGAAATTTTGCCAGAAAATAAGTGAACACGCCGGTATTAGAGAACATCGACTAAAGCAGCCTTTTCAAAGAGTTTTTTTACTTCCTCTTTTTCACAGTCATTGAATGGTATCTCTTCCGCAGGTATCTTTGAAAGTATTTCTTGGAGAACTTTTTCTGCATTGTCTCCAAATGCTACTATGAAGTTCTCGCCTTTTTTTGCCCCCACCGCTTTAATAGCATCTTTGATCTGAAGTGTTCCACTTGCCCTAAGAAGTATCTCCCCTTTAATTGTTTTCGCTTTGTTTGTTTTTCTTTCAAACGATTTTAGGGCCAATATAGTAGAAAAAGCTACCTGTTCCCAACATTTTACGTTCAATATTTGGACATTATCTGGGAGAATTTCAAAAATATCTGCAATATCATCGAGCAAAATCTTTGCAATTGCGATCTTAATTGTGCCGTAGTTTAATACCTTCATTCTATCTCCCCAAGCTTATTGCTTCGTTGTTTATTAAATTTTTTGCTTATACAGAAATGTGTACTCAATAAAAATATTTTAATTATCTTCCAATTTTTTTAAAAATTTTTGAAATTAATAATATGCCAATATTAAAGCAGAGGCAAAAAGTATTTAACTAATTAAAACTAGATATACGTTAGATGCACTCATGTAATGGTGGGCAGAATGGCAAAGATGAGAATCATTAGTGTCCAGCTGCCACAGGGACTCATAAATGCTCTTGATGTCTTAGTCAAAAGAGGGGTGTATCCCAACAGAAGTGAAGCAATTCGGGAAGCTATCAGGGAACTCATAAAGAAGGAATTGTACACAACAGAGGCAGGAGAAAAGGAACTTCCAGAATACGTGGTTGAATAAGAATATTGGGGGGAATTAAGATGGTGTTTAAACTGCTAGAACAAGCTGGTATTGATTTGGATATGGATAACAACGGTAGCAAAACACAAGAAGCCCTCAGTGATCTGGAAACTTCTAGATCTTTCATTAAGATAGCAATTATAGGTGTTGGCGGTTCTGGAAACAATACAATAACAAGACTGTATGAACTGGGGGTTGAAGGAGCAGAATTAATAGCCATGAACACCGATGCCCAGCATCTTTCAAGAACAAAGGCCCATAAAAGAATCCTCCTCGGAAAGAACATCACTCATGGAAAGGGCTCGGGTGGAAACCCAAGAATTGGATATTTGGCTGCAGAGGCCAGTAGAGATGAAATAGCAGAGGCAGTTAGAGATGTTGATCTTGTGTTCATAACCGCTGGTATGGGTAATGGAACAGGAACAGGAGCGGCACCTGTTGTTGCTAGAGTTATAAAAGAGGAGGCAAGAAACTCTGGAAGAATCCAAGAGCCGCTTGTTGTGAGTGTTGTGACATACCCCTTCAAAAACGAAGGGACAAGGAGAATTGAAAAAGCAAAAGCAGGTATACAAGCCCTTCTAAAGTATTCAGACACTGTTGTGATAATAGAAAACGACAAACTTCTTGAATTGGTGCCAAAGCTCCCAATTTCAGCCGCATTTAGATTTGCCGATGAAATAATAGCGAGAATGGTTAAGGGTATAACAGAAACAATAATGCTCCCCTCCATGGTAAACATAGACTTTGCGGATGTGTACAGCGTCATGAAAAACGGTGGTGCTGCGTTAATTGGAATAGGCGAGAGCGACTCAAACAAGAGAGCCGTCGATGCCGTAAATAACGCCTTGAGCAACAAAATGCTTGAAGTGGAGTTTGGAAGTGGGGAAGCCGCATTAGTGCACTTTACAGTTGGTCCAGACGTCAGCCTTGGAGAGATAAACGACGCCATGCAGATTGTATATGAAAAGCTCGGAGCAAAGTCAGAAATAAAATGGGGAGCGAGAATTGACAAAGAGCTTGGAAAGGTTGTTAGGGCAATGGTAATAATGACGGGAGTAAGATCCCCTCACATCCTCAGCAGCGATGTTAATGCATTAACAACAGAGGACAACGTGATAATCTCAAATCCAATAACCAGGAAGATAAACAAGGACTCAGAGCTTGAAAACCTATTTGACGAAGTTTCAGGAAAGAAAAAGGCCAACGTAGTTGTTAACCCCGAAATTGAGAGGATTGTAAAGGGAGCCGTAGATTACGACTTAAGTTAAATCCTTTACCCTTTATAATCATAAAAGGGGTAAAATCAGAAGTTGCTAAAATCACTCGCAAAATATTTCTACTATTTTTTGAATTATTTTGCTTGTCTTAGCGACATCCGTCTTGTATGCGTAGGGTATTCTAATAACTTCTGCCTCGATGCCATGCTTTCTGAGTTCTTCTTTTAGGGCACACAAGTCGAAGTTCTGATCTGGACCTAAGGCAATAACATCTGGATTAAGCTTTTTAACAAGTTCGAAACTTATGTGCTCCGGTTCCCCAATTACAACTCCATCCACCATCTTGAGCGCCTTTAAGAGCTCAGCCCTTTCGTACATAGAGTTTATCGGTGGTCTGCCTTTTCTTTCTTTTACCGTTTCATCGTGAGCTACTATTACTATAAGCTCATCTCCCAGCTCTTTCGCCTTTTTCAGAAAGTGGATATGTCCCACATGGAGAATATCGAAAACACCTCCAACAACAACTCTTATCTTTTTCTTTTCACTCATACCGCAGTCAACTCCCAAATTTTATCTTTTGCGTGGTGTATCACTTTCACAGCCTTCCCCTTCGTTTTCTCCTTCATAGTTTTTCCATCCATCAATGCGATCCCAATTGCCAACGGCCTCCCATATTCCTCCTCCACTACAAACACAAAATCGCCCTCTTTTATTCCCTCATCTGCGTCAACTATACCCGGAGCCATCACATCGGCGCCATTCAATATGTATGGAACAGCACCCTGATCGACAACGACTCTACGCTTCCATTTTCTTAAATCTTCCTTGTCGGAAATCTCGTACAGAGTTATCACCAGTGGAAATATAAGCTTCTCCCTCCGTATAAAGCGAGGCTTTCCGTTAACAAACAAAATCTGGGTAGTCTTATCAAACTCACCCACCAGAACTTGATCATTTTTTGATATTAACTTCTCGGCCACTTCTTCTCCGAAGATTCTAGCCATCTCTTCCATTATCTTCTTGACTTCTTTCTTGCTCAATGGATGTTTTATTTTCATCTCAGAACACCTCACTCAACAAGCTTTTTGATTTCTTCTGGCAATAATTCCCCTTTCAGGCTCAATGCGACATGAATTAAACTTTTCAAAGCATCTGCTTTATTTTCAGCCCACGTAACAATTACAAGATCACCATTTTCAATAGGGAGCTTTTTAAGATCCTCGGAAAGTTCAGGGAGGGTTTCCCTTAGAGGCCTTCCATCCTCTGGAAAAACTATCTCACCGTTCTGTACTGTTAAAATCATGGCGCCCTTAGCGAAAAAACGAATTGCCTCGTCTCTAAGTTCTATACTCTTAAACTCCGGAGGGTTTCTCACGACGAGTGCATATGTCACAAAACCTTCGAGGGGAGTTACCTCCAAGGGCTCTGAGAACAGCTCTGAAATTTCCTGGATGATTTTAACACCCTTCTCACTCAGTGAATGTCCCTTTTGCTGAGATTCAACAAGACCAATTGAGGAAAGCTTCTTTAAAAGCGTTCTAACAGTCCCTTCTCCAAGATTCAACTCTTCAGAAATCTGTTTTCGCCCTTTGGGTGTTTTTAATAAGAAAAGCACGGCAATAGCATCCTCAATTTTAAACTCCGGATATGCACCTCGCTTCCAATCCATCTTTTCACCTCTGTTTTCGATTTAATGGCAAAATATAAAAACTTTAGGCTAGTCAACAAAAGCATGTCCGCTCCAAAGCTCCCTAATTTCCCTTGTAGCATCCGGGTAAACTCTCTTAAACGTAATCCTCCAGTAACCTTGGGGCATTTCTTCTATGTCCTCTATGTGAATCTTTAAGCCCAAACGTTCAAAGTGGGATACCATCTTATAGGCCGTTTCTATGTGCTTTACTCTTACAGTAAAAACTTCTGCTATTTCTTCTCCAGCGCTAACGTCCCATATGCTTTCCACAAAGGGTTCCAGAAGTGCTCTCCCCAAAGCTCTTGCATACTTTTCGAATTCTTCATCTTGCACTCTCTTTTCGGCCAAATAAAAAGCAAGTCGCTTTATTCTCTGCATAAAGTATCCATGTGGAAGATCAAAGAAAATTCTTGCTCCAATTTTAATATCATTGACATTAGCGTAAGGGGTGACGTACTTTACGATTTTCTTCATATCGGGGCTTTTCATGACTATTCCTTCTCTCTTTTCCCTGCTTAGCTGCTCTATGAGTTCCTTAAGCTCATCAATTTTTGATATGTCATATACTCCAAAAACCTCAACACTTGGAATCCCATATTCTTCAGCTATTTTAAGCCTCTCTTCCACAGTAAGAGACTTCCCGGTTTTCTTTTCTTGGATGTCAAAAAGAAAGAATTCTATGTCTTCTTTCACATAGGGTGGTCCTTCAACAAGATACGGGCTTTCTGGCCCTGCCATTTCTCCACAGAGAACCAAATTCGGATAATCTTTAAAAAACTCCATATTAACAAAATCTTCAATTCTCTCAGTAGTGAATGGACATACGAAACCACCCCTAGTAAAGGCAAAAACTCTTCCCTCAATTTGAGCAACCCTTATATTGTACCCATCGACCTTTTCTTCCACGTAGAAGGGCTTCCTCTTGAATACCCTCTTTATTCCATTTTCCAGATGAACTACCCTCTTTATGTGGGGAAAGCCAAGTATGATGTTGTGAGAATCAAAAACGACAGTCCCCCTTCTTAAGCTTCCGGTAGAATCCTTAAACCTAAGGTACCTTATTCCCTCGAACTCATCCTCCACTATGCCCCCTTTACTTTCCAGTATCTCAATACGCTCCCTACTGATACCAAGCTCAAGAAGAAGACTTTTGAAATGGGAACTCACCATCCTCAGCACCATTATTATTTTCTGGTTTGAGGTTTATAGGTTTTTGGACGTTACTTCCAAGACCTGCCAAATGTTCAATCCCTACAAAAGCTTAGAAGAAAAGAAAAATAAATCAAAAGCACATTAGCCGTTAAAAACTGCTATCTCATTCCCCTCTGAATCAAGAACGTGGAGAACTACATTTCCGTTGAGTTCTTTCTCAAGATCAGAGAGCATTTTCTTGTATTCACTCTCCACAGAACTTACTTCTTCCCTGCTTGTGAAGCCGCTCATTGCCCTTACATGATATGTATCTCCGCTTTTTTCAAGGATGATGTCCCAAGGTCCTTCTCCCACAAGAGAGAGGGCATAGTTTAAGACTGTGTTTGCTTTGTCCTCGCCTACTCCAGAATACCACACGTATATCCTGTTGGATGTGACGTAGTGATATTTGCTCTCCGTGGAAAAGAGAACGTTTTTCTGATCATCAAGGAGTTGAAGCGTCACATGGGATCCTTCAAAGACCTCCTGTGACATCTCCGAGGCTATCATGGGGAGATAAAATTTGAGCAAATCTTCTATCTCTTCAGGGGAGGTATAAGTGGTCACTAACCCTACAGTATAGCCGTTATCTTTTTTCACATAGACGCTCATCTCATCGGGATTTAGAGTGTCCTTTATGAAATTTATAAGTGCCTTTGCTTCTGAGGCACTAACATCACCTGAATAGTGCACGGTTATCCCGTTCAAGGTAAGCGTTTTTTCTGCCTCAATATTCACCTCCGGACTTTCACAACCGCTCGCAAGCATTACTAGCACGAGCAGCAGAGCCGAGAGCATGTAAACTTTCTTCATTTTCTCACCTCACTCTTTTACCAATAGATATATACCAACTGTAGCAGTGTAACTCTCGTCGGGATTCGGCGGTGCATAATCAATTCTTACTACAAATGGCTTTGCTGAGCCGTAGATTAGTTTAGTGCTATCCTCATAAGTTGAAATGATTTCCTTAGTGTCAGGATCTAGTATCTTGATGGCCTTGACGATGCCCGTTCCCCCTGCCTCGATCTTATACGTACCCGGCTCAAGGGTGTGTGAAAGGTAGAAGACCTCTCCACTCACAGTATCGCTCTTCACTTCTACGGGAACCTTCTCGTAGAAGGTCTCGTAGTAGTACTGCATGCCAAATGCTCCAATTATCCCAAGCACGAGCAGAATGAAAAACCCCAGGATCAGTTTCTTAAAGAATCCCATATTTCTCACCTCCATTACCTCTAAAACCCGAAGAGACCTCCTCCCTTGACCTTAACGCCGAGATCAGAGAGTTTCTTCTTTATCTCCCGCTGGTTCATGTTCCCGGAGAACTTGCTCTTCTCTTTCCACTTTATCTCCATCTCCTCCTTTTTGCCCTCGTCAATGTTGCCGCTCTTGAGCTTGACTTCCTTTATCCCATCCAGGGGAATTGAGAAGTTCTCCGGGGCCCCTTTAAGAATCTCTTCGGGGGACATGTCATAGTAGCGTTCGTGCATCGTCCAGCCGGAAGAAACCCTCTTGAAGAAACCGTCTCCTCTCGCCTTTGCCTCTTCTCTAGCCTTCTGGATCATCTCCTTCTTCACATGGGCAACGATTATCCTCCGGTCGGTCACGACCAGATTTACAAGGGCGCTCTTGAGGAAGCCCTTGTGATATTCCAAGTTGGGTATTACGTAAACTACATTCTCCATATCAAACACCTTCCAGTTTTCTTTCCAATCTCATCAAACAAGCCTCCTAATGAGCATTAGAGCGAGCTTCACAAACAAAACAAGGAGAGCTAACGCTATCAAAATCAAGAAAAGGCCCAGAAGCGGGCCGAGGACGTGGAATCCCGTTAAAGGTTCCGTTTCAGCCCCCCTCCAAGGTTTGCATACTTTATTGTTATTCTGTGGGAGCAGTCTCCAGTTTTCTCGTGGGAGACGAGCTCGAAGGCGGTTAGGCTTCCATCGTAGTTGAGGTTCACATAGACGTGGCCCGCTTTTATCTCGCCGCTCACTTCCTCCGTTGGGTAGCCGGAGGTCGGCACCGTGCTAGGATCCAAGCTATTGAGGCTCCCCTCACCGAGGTCTATGTAGTGCCCAAGCAGTGCAGGATACTCGACGCACCATGGCTCAAGCATAATGTCGATGTTATCCCACGTCAAAGATTGATCGGAGCTCCTTAGCCCACCTGTGGAAAACTTTACCCCCATCGCCCCCTCGGTATCGAGAGTCACGCTTTTAATTTCTCCCATTTCTCCATTGGAACTCACGGAAGTTGTAGTGGTTAGAAAAGACTCGTAGCAGGCTCTAGCCTTCTGGTATTTGGCGTAGGCTTCCTGAATCTCTTCGTTGCTAGCTCCCGAGGATTGGAGGGAGGTGACGTTGTTGTAGGCCTGGACGAAGAGTCTATATGCTTCTTCCTTGTTTGGAGCACATGTGGACTCGCTGTTCCCGCCGGCATTCTGGGCGCTTATGTGGACTATGTTGGGAAGCTCTTCCGCTGTGATTTCTCCCGAATGGAGCCTCAAGAGGTCGTCGCTTGAGGTGGAAATCGTTAAGCTTCCGTTGTCAGCGAGGTAGGTTATAGAGATTTCCCTAACCCACGGGGCATCCTCAAGGATAAGAAAGCTCATTGCGAAGTAGTCCTTCCAGAAGCTCTCCTCGTCGGCGAGGTACTCAAGCGTGACGCTGGCCGTTTCGTTGGTAACCGTGACGTTGTGAACAAGCACATCGAAGAGCCACAAATCAGACTCCACCTTGAATTCCGGTCTCCTTATGTCCTCGAATTCGGGGTTATCAAAGTCACCATTGTTCACGGTGAGCCCCAAAATGGGCTCGCCAAGGTAATACGCCTCCACCCTGACTTCCTTTGTAGGGTTGGCTTCGTAGGCTTTCTTTGCCACCTCATAGGTCATGCCCATAAGGGCCTCGTCCACAGCAGGGGCCTCGAACTGGACGAGCGTTCTTTCACTTGAGAGGGAGACATAAGCATCTGAAGCGCCCATATCTATCACTGTTTGTCTAAGACCCTTGGCAACTTCTCCAGTACTGAAACTTCCCGAATTTGAACCTCCATCAGGGGGGTAGGGGTTGTTGTCGGGACCTAAGTTATCTGGAATCTTTATGTAGCCGCTTATGTAGAGGTAACCCCCTATCAGGATGATCAATAGAAAAATGACTTTTCCCTTCATATCTTACCCTCCTCGCGGAGTTTTTTGAGGTAGAACTTTATTCTCTCCGCCTGGCTCTGGTACTTCCCCTTGGACTGGGCGTTGAGCGTTTGAGTTTGGCGGGAAAAGCTCGTCTCCTCCTCAACGTCCCTTATCGTTAAGTCAACAATATCCTCATATTTCATGCCGGCTTTTTTGTAGTACATTGCCGTCTTTGCTGTTTTTTCAAACTCCCATTTGTAGTCATTTGCTAGGTGTCGCTTGAACCCCTTTTCCAGTGCACCAAAAGTGAACTCGAATGGCTTGGTCAGCGGATTCGATGGGGCGAGGTTCTTGTAGGGTGATGACGCGAGCTGTCTATCTTCAATTCCGCTCATCTCATTGTAGCTTTCAGCCCCTTCCTTGCTCACGTGCAGATCCTGCATGGTCTTTTTAGTTGCCTCCTCCCCCTGGAAGAGCTGAGTATCCTTCTCGGCCTTGACATAGTCTTTGAAGAGACCAACTGGGGAGGGCATGAACTTTTTCACCAGATTGTCAAGGGCACCTGAGGCAGAATCAATGACCTTGTCAAGCGCCTTGCCGGTGTAATATTTGAGCTTAAACCAGAGGGAAGAGCCCTTTTTTGCTTCAACTTTCTCGTCTTTCTGGAGAACCTTGACGTCCTTTCCGTAAGGAGTTTTTACTTCAACAGTTTCAAGGCCCTCAGTACTTCCTATGCCCTTGAGCTTGTCGAGGGTTATCTCCATCCGAGCTTTAGCCCCTTCGCTGAGCATCCCCTCCACCCTTATTCCTTTGAAGGGATTATTGAACTTCGATGGGTCTCCAGCTTCCTGTTTCCCCTCTATTGGAGCTCTGCTTGATGGTGGTGTGCTTGTAATGGAAGAAACGCTGGGAGTGGTAGAGCTAGTGGATGAGACTGCAGAGCTCGTGGAGATAGGTTTCTTCCGAAGGTAGACGGTTATAGTTTTTTCGACTTCATTCCCGGTAGAATCTCGGGCGTAAGCTTTTATCTTTCCCTCCCCTTCTGCAATCTCATCCGGTTGGAGAGTTACAACCTTAGACCCTGTTCCTCCGCTTGAACCGAGCTTGGGCTCAAGTTCCCCACCCACCATTATGGTTTTTGGTGTTCCGCTCTCATAGTGTGCCCCCGCATATGTCAAATCGTCATCCTTGACTGCTACTTTAATGGTAAATGTCAAAGGCTTTCCGGGTTCGAAATATAAAGTCTCACCGTCTTTTGGTGAAAGGATCTGAACTTGAGGGGCTGTCCCTTTATATTCCCCTGAAATCTTCGAAGAGACTAGATTCATGACGCTCCTTCCAAGAGCCGGGAGAGGATTTGTTATGTTATACTTAGCGATAATAAAAACCTCAACACTTATAGCACCCGTTTCAGAACAGAACATTGAAGGATCATCTGCACACACTTCAACTTCTCCTATGACCCTTTCGCCCCTATAATAAGAGTGATACTGATAGACATTGGGATTCCACTCTGCGGAATTGTCTTTTTCAACTTTTATACATTCAAGAGTTCTTTCGTTAACAGCAGAGCACTGGTATCCTTCTCCGCTGTAAGATTTAATTACGCTGTTAATTGTTGGCCCTTGTGTAAACCTTGTAATAGTTATTTTCACTGCTACAGGAGGAGTATCCGGAGCATTGTACTTTCCAGAATAGGATTTATACACTCTGAGATTCTTGAAGTTGTGGCTATCGTACATCTTTACGTTATAGAGATTCATACCTTCAAACTCGCTGTTTGTAGGGAAATACCTGTCAAAGTCTACTTCTGCTAATATCTGCGATAATTGAAGAAGCATCAGCCCTATAAGAATAATAAACCAGACTTTCTTCTTCATCTTATCACCACATCACCTTTACCGTAGCTCAGCTTTTCTCGCAGAAAAGAAAAGCGAGATAGGCATAGACCAGCTTTAATTTTTCATATTTCACTTTTGATCTTAATAAAGTTTTGGTCAAAAATTGTAAAGATTAACCAAAAATTCTTCGATTGATAGTGAATTATATCAAATCCGATAGCACAAAATGCCCAATTGTCCAATGTTACTGGCAATAGAAAACCAAATAAACTTTAAAAAGCAAAAAACCAGTTCAATCCTTTAAAAACGCCTCAACTAAATTCCTTGTTTCTTTTAGGGCATCTAATGAAATTCCCTTTGGTAGACCGCCAATCTCACCCTTTACATCCTTTAAAACTCCTTCTCCAGCTCCCAAGAACATTCCTTCGCTCGTTATTCCTCTGAAGTTTGCGGGGGGTAAAAGTGCCACAGCAACTCTGTGACCTTCCTTCACGGTTAAATCGTTTGTGACCACAGTAACCGCCCTATCCCCTATGTTGACATTGCATACGAGAAGCTTATCTGCATTTGGATGCTTACCGGCACTCATGACTTCCCCGACCTTTATGTCTACGGCAATGACGGGATCGTTTATCTTACCAAGTGCCAGCCTCTTATCAAGGTTAAGAATTGTGTTTAGGAAAAAGCGAACCTTTGCGATGCTCTCTTCAACTTTCTCCCTCTCACTTCTATCAGCCAGCTCGAGAAACTTGGTGTACCAGTCTTCACCACCTAAGGCTTCAATTATTCCCAAGGCTTTTTCCTTTAGTTCTTTCATCTGGGGAGTATCAATTAACTCCTGCGGCTCTAGATATGAGTAGCGCAACGCCTGGAGCTCGGGAATCATTTCTTTCGCCAATTTTACTGCCCTCTTTTTGTCCCACTTTCCCTTGAATTTAGCCCCTTCAATGGTTTTCAAAAACAGCTCAACTGCCTTTTCAGCAACCAGCAACCGATAATCCTTACTCGTGTCCCACATTTTCCTCACCCTCGATCGCTTTTAAAACATCTCTCTTAATATTTTCGTCGGAAATCGCCTCTGCAACCGTGATTGCCTTGAGCTTTTCACCTCTCTTTGCATAAGTTAAAGCAATTTTTTCAAAAACTCTGGATGCTATCCTATCGTCAGAGATGATTGCTCCTACCGTCAAAGCTTCCTCAATCCTGCCTATTTTCAAGAACTTTAATGCAATTTCCTCAAGCTTTTCGTCGTTTGGCTTTATTTTTCTTTCTGTAGCCATCCTAAATGCATCTTCAACAATACTCTTTGCAAGGCCCTTTTTGTCATGGAGGAAGAGCCAGTAAGCTATTTCCAAGAGCGCCAAGACCTTTTCTTCATCTGGTAGATATTTGATAACAAACACCGCGTTGTCTACATCTCTCCTCTCGAGGAACTCAGAAACAAGTCTACTGCCCTTTTCAAGCGCCATTTCTATTAAAGATGCCTTTTTCTTCAGCTCCTGTGCACTTAAGTGCCTCTTTATGTCTTCATAAATCTCTGCGGCAAGTTCGTAGAATTCCTTAGCTTCAGGGGAATGTATCTTCTCAGCGCTTTCCAGGATCTGCTGGGCTAATCGGTACAGAAATGACAGGACTTTTGAATAGGGCTCAGGAGATTTTTGAGCAGTTTCGTATGCTATATTGTAATAATAAAAGGCATCATCATACTTTCCTGCAAGTGCCATATAATATGCAAGATAGCCGTAACCCTCGGCCTTCCAAAGAGAGTAGTCAATTGCCTTAATAGCTTGATGGACCTTTTTAAAGAAGTACTCGCCCTTTTTGTCTCCAGTGACAGTAAGAGTGTACCCAATTAATGCCAATGCCCTAGCTTTTTCTAAAAGTCCCTCAAATGAGTCAACGATCTCAAGCATTCTTCCCAGCACAGCTTCCCTGTACTCACTTTCCTCCACGTATTGATATATGTATGAAAGGGCTTCAAGCCTTGAAAAGGGATCCTCAATCCGAAGGGCAAGTTCCAGTGCACTTGAAAAATTTCCTCTCTGGAGAAGGTCGGAAATATCTTCCATCATAAATATCACCGAGCGCCTTTAACTCTCTTATCCCATTCTTCAAGCATTAAATCCAACGCCAGAAGATTAGTAAGCTTAAGCCTAACCTTGTTGTTGCTGTAGTCTATCGAGCCACTAAACTCATTTATAAGCTCAAAAACTTTTTCAGCCTCCCTAAGATTCAGATTTCTCCCATAAAATTCCTCGCCACATTCGGGGCATTTGAAGGTAAAATCCTCCAAAGCCGATAAGAATGCACCCTTATCTTTAAGCAGCTCCTGAAAGTTATCGAGGATGAGCATCTGTTCTATTAAATCCTCCCATTTAATGGTTTTCCCGCATATGGGGCATCTGGACATTAAATCACCCCAACTTCTTTAGAAACATTTCGATTTCTTTCACTAAAAACTTAACGGCTTCCTCAAGATTTCTCTTCCCGTTAGCACCTGCCGCTCCAGAGTGACCTCCGCCAGAACCGTCTATAATCGGACCAACTTTCTCCATGAGCTTTCCTAAATGAAGACCCTTCTTGACAAGGTTTTCTTTTGCCCTTGCAGAAATCCTAACCCCCTTCTTATCGCTCCCAACAATCGCAACATCAGCCCCAAGCTGAAGGAAAATCTTACAGGCTAAAGATTCATAGGCAGAAACCTTTGAAATAGCTATTATGTAACTGCCGACTTTTTTGATTTCCATTCTCTGGCAGGCCTTTAATATGGCCATTCTCTTTGCCTGGTCTATGTTCTCATCACTCACTGGAGCAACTAAATTGTATATCTCCCCCATCTGGATATCAAACCTCTCCAAGATTTTGGACACCGTTTTGAAGGTTTTCGAGTTTGCATATCTAAAATTGGCAGTGTCTGTGACTATTCCTGCTAAAAGGACTTTTGCAGAAACTTCATCGTAGAAGTCAAAGTACTCCAAAAGCTCCCACACAATCTCTGCAGTGGAAGTCCTTGAGGAGTCAACGATTTTTATGTCAGCCCTTATTGGGTTCTCCTTTTCGATGTGATGATCGATAATGATTACATACTTATCATCCGGAATTTTAACAGGCTCCAGCTGTTCAAGGGACGAAGTATCAAAAATTACAACCACGTCCTCTAAAACGGCTGGATTCTTTTCTACCTGAGCGAAGTTGAGAAGGCGTTTTGCATAAGATGAGACGCTTTGGGCAACACCTATTCGGTTTTTTAAGCCTAGACTTGTAAGGTACCTAGAGAAAGCTATAGCGCTACCCAAAGAGTCCGGATCGGCGTTATGATGGCACAGCAATAAAAAAGAATAATCTTTCTCCTTTGCATTATTCAGAAAGTTTTTGAGCTTTATTTTGCCCCGCAATTTTCCTCAACCTTTTTTCAACTTTTTCATAAGCCTTCTCAAGCGCCTCATCAATCAGCTTTTCCACGTCCACTTTCACAAATATTGGCACCTCAAGATAGACCTCTATCTCCAAATCCAAGGTATCCTCCCGGTTTATCCTCGTTGTCACTTCTATGTCTTTCACTTCACTTCTCGTTAAGTGCTCAAAGATATACTCTATAATCTCCTCCTGGGCTAACTCCCCGAGAGATATTAGCTCTTCTTCACCCAGCTCTGGAAGCCCTATGTGAAATACCCTCTTCATCTACACCCCTCATAAAATGTTGAAAAAAGAACTCACCCAGCGACTCCTCTCAGAGAGCTCTGTATTTGTTGTGTGAGCTCTTTAATTTTTTCGTTAAGCTTCTGTTCCTGCCTCTCTAATGCCCTTAGACGAACCTCTAGAGTTTCTACTTTCTCTTTAAGCTCCTCTAATGCCTTTGCCTTTGTAGCTTTGATTATTAGAGTGCCAACTGTCTTGTATATTGGAGTCTCTTCCTCGACTTTTTCAATCTCCTCAAGGGCTTTTTTAGCATCGTTAAGCTCCACTTGAATCCTCTGTTTCTGCTGGATTACAAGCTGGAGCTGCTGTTGATAGTTCTCGAGCTGTCCCAACAAAGCCTGCACCTGAGGTGGAATGTTCTGCATGACAACACCTCCTTTTAGTCCGAGGCTATACTCTCAGAGAAGATTTAAATAGTTAACTAAAGCTCGACTACATCGAGTGCAACTTTAATCCATCGAAGGTAAGAATTAAGGGTTCCTCTTAAGGCGGAGTTGTCCTTTGCAATGAACTCCATTATGACCTTGTTTTCCTTTAGAGAAAAGTTCATCCTGCTTCTCCGGTAGGGAACCGTTTTATGCTCAAAAAGAACACTCTCATAAACAACTCTTGCTGTCTCATTGTTGGAGAATTCAATCTCGATTGTGCCTCTTATCATTTCTCATCCCTTTTAATGCCGAGCTTTTCTTTATAGTCCCATCTTCTTCCGTCTTCCATTATCCATATTTTAACGCTTATCAAAGGCCCCACCGGTTTCTCCCGTGAGACATCAAAGCGGTAGAAGTTTACGGCCATTCCCCTTGGGTGGCGTTCAATTACGCCCAAAACGTCTGTATTATATTTATCTGCTATGTACTGAAGGCTCTTTTCCCCTCTCGGGACGAATTTCCCATTGGTGAGCTCAGCAAAAACCTGACCAAAAACGATGTGATCAAGTCCAACCCTTTTGGCGGTTGTAACTATAAAGGGCATTTCTTCCCTAATCGGGCGAAGGTTTCTAAACCCCATTTCTCTCTGAAGCTTGATTCCATGAAGGTAAAGATAACCCATATACCCCCAATCCTCTGGAGAAACCTTTATGAAAGTCATCTTGAGTGGATTTCCCTTCCACACATTGATTATCAGAAGCCTCTCGTAACCTCTATCGTAAGCCTCCATAAGAAGGTCTTGAATGGTTTTCTTTCCCCTAGTTAAATAAGTTGAGTTAGGAAAAACCCTCTCTAGGTCGTGTCCAAAGCTTCTAGTCCTCCTTGTGGGTCTGTGGGATGTTGTTATCAGCATCATCTCTGATCACTTGGGGATTTTAGAGAAGGGGGTTATAAATCTTTTCAATAGAGAAGAGATAGGGCTCAAATTGCCTTAATCCTTCTGGCAACTTTGGGCCTAGGCTTGTAGATTATCTTTGCTCCACAGTATGGACAGCGTATTTCTCTCGTAATAGCAAGATCCATTTTAAACTCTTTTCCACATTTTGCACATTTATACAATGCCTCTACCATAACGATCACCAAAAAATGTTTTAAGGGGTTTATTGAGTTGTTACACCCCTCTTAGCAATCCTTCCAGCTGGAGTTGCGGGCAAGTAAGCGCCTCCTGCAAAGGTTGCGCCACACTTCTGGCACTGCCATATTCCGGTGCTTATTCTCTTAACGGCTTTCCTTCCACATACTGGGCAAGTATGCTTTTGTCTCATCTTTTCCTCTACTGCTGCAACTCTTCTTCTGATCTTAAGACCATATCTTGGTCCAAACCTTCCAGCGGATCCAACTTTCTTTGTTCTTGGCATGATCATCACCTCTAATGATTATGACTGAGATGAATTTTAGGAAGTCATTTAAAAGCCTTTTCCTTCGAGTTAAGCCAGCAAATACTGAAGCTACTCCCTTTATAAACTTTTGCTAATGAGTTTAAAAAGAAGAAAACAAAAAAGGTCATTCTTTCTTGATGCTTTCAAGAACCACTTTTCTTATCTCTTCAGCCTTTTTATAAGCTAAATCCACAGCATAAACAACTTCTTCAAGCTTGAAGCTTCCTCCCTCGCTTTTCTGCACCGCTGAGATGTATCCATTTTCATCGGTTGTTATCGTTAGCTTGCCATCCATTACCTGTTCCTCTTCAAAGTTTGGATCTACTATCAAGGCGTTGCCTATTTTGGCAAAGCTCACTGGAATTGGGACTTTTGTTACTGGCAAGGGCTCGTATTCATCCAGAAGCTTTACTTCTCCGCTTTCCTCATCGTATTCAACTTTTGGTATCTTTGTGCTCAACAATGCCGCAATTGCACCGATTCCAGAAGCATCTAATAGATTCCCGTCGTGGTCGAGAACGTGTACGTCTATGAAGATCACCCTTACAAGCTTTCCAGGCACTATTACAAGCTTGCTCAAATCTACAGCCTGGCTTTCTCTTATTCCCCTATCTACAACTCTAGCCAGTTCTATTGCCCTCTCATCTGGCGGTCCTGGTTCAAAGGTCGGAGATGCTAACGGGACGAATTCGACGTTGGTTGTCATGACACCCATTTCCGGCAAATCTGGAAACGGCTCTCCAAAATCAACTTTTATTCCAACGAGAACTTGAGTGTTACCTAGTTTTACAAGAGCAGACCCTTCAGCCTTTTCTATGACGTTAGTTTCTATGGTTAGAGGCCTTAAATCTTCCGGCCCTCTTCCATCGATTCTTTTACCCTCTTTCAAAAGGTTGAGGATGTGGTCTCTCATTATTGATGCCATTACTTCCATTTTACTCACCTACCTCTTCCGCTATCTTGAGATACTTCTCCTTCAAAGCCTCTCTCTGCTTTTGATACACTGCCTTAGCTCCTTTTATTGCAAGCCTTACTGCTTCAAGGAATTCTTCCTTGGTGAGGTATCCGTCCATCTGGAGAAGAGTTATGTCGTTCTTAATGGGCATTATCGCAACTGGAACATCGGCTTCCCCATAGTTGTCCTCCTCTTTGTTTAGGTCAAGGACAATCTCTCCATCTATCTTCCCAGCGGCACATGCTGCAACTAGGTCTCTCATAGGAATCCCAGCATCTGCCAAAGCAAGGGAAGCCGCAGTAATTCCAGCTACCCTTGTACCTGCATCTGCTTGAAGTACCTCTATGAACACGTCTATGGAAGTTCTTGGAAATAGTTCAAGGATAACAGCTGGTTCAAGGGCTCCTCTAATAACTTTGCTTATTTCTACGCTTCTCCTGTCCGGTCCAGGCTTCTTCCTCTCCTCAACGCTAAAGGGCGCCATATTGTACCTAACTCTCAAAATCGCCCTGTCAGGCTTCTGAAGGTGCTTTGGATGAATCTCTCTAGGCCCATAAACTGCCGCTAAAATTTTATTCTTCCCCCATTCTACGTATGCAGAACCGTCTGCACTCTTCAAAACTCCAACTTCCATTTTAATCGGTCTCAGCTCGTACTTCTTCCTTCCATCAAGCCTCTTGCCATTCTCATCAATAAGCTTGAGTCCCTCAGGCCTTCCCATCATTTCTTTTCACCCTCTTCAATTTGGGGAACTTCTTCAATAATCCCCTGTTCTTTAAGCTCATGCAATCTCTTAATCAGCATCTCTCTAACCCTGTCAGTTAATCCCTGAGTGTGGCTTTCTCTGTCTACTTTTAGAATAGCCTCTATAGCCAGCTTTTCCAGCTCCTCGTTTCTTCCACTAACCCATACCCATCCATTTTGTCCTACTATTATCCTAGTGTTCGTAAGGTTCTTGATCATGTTTATCATTGAGCCTCCCTTGCCTATCAGGCGAGGCACTTTAGAAGGTGTTATCTTTACAAGCTGTCCTCCCTTTAGAGGTCCTCCATTGAAAGGCATTCCTTTTGTTATCAGGTCTATTTGATTGATTTCATTAAATGCCTTTACTTTTGCGTAGATTATGTCACCTATATCGAATATCTTTCTCAAATCTGTCTTTAAAATGTCTATTTTCCCTTCAACAGCATCCTGAACCCTCAGCGTGGCTTGATAGGGAGCACCTATATCGACCACCCAGTTTGAAAACTTTACGTCAACTATCTTCCCTATTACGCTATCTCCCACTTCCGGAATATACGGGCCTTCTAGCGGAACTACTGACACTGTATCGTTTGAAATCCTAACCAATCCAACTACAGTTGAGTAAATTCTGTTTCCCTCTTTAAAAGTTCCTCTTCCATTTTTGAACGGTCCCTGAGCCAAAAGCGTTCCTGGAACCACTAATTCCCTATTTTTTACAAAAATCTTCTTCATAGTCCCTTCCTCTCTATAAGTTTAGTTATTGCAGTGCCCTTTGTGAGGGCGTTTAATTTCTCATAAAATTCTTCCTCAACTCCTCCAGGAATTTCTATTAAAAACATCCATGAGCCATCGCTTCCCCATTCTTCTCTCTTTATATTTCCAAACTTTCTAACTTCACCGTAGGCTTTTCCACTGTATTCAGAGGGTATCTTCACTGCTATGACCTTTGTTTCTATTTTAAGCGGTAGAGCTCCTCTCAAAGCCTTTATAACATCTGGAACCTGAGCTTCGGCATCTTTGAATATATCTACCCTAACCCCAACTTCTTCCATTGCCTTCAAAATTCTCTCCGGAGGATGAGGATAGCCAGTTCTCGGGTCTACAGCATGCCTGTGAATTATCATCGCTATCTGCTTTTTCTTCTCTTCCAGCATTTCTCTTCTCTGCTGTGCGGTAAGCTGTACTTCTCCCTTCTTGAGGATTATCTTTGCCACTTCATAGGGATCACTTGTCCCAAAAATCTTCTGCATTTCATGTTCACTGGCTTTATCTCCCTTATGGGCGTCTTTAAAAACATAAGGGGTGGCAAGGATTTCTTCAATCGGAACATCTTTGCCCTCTTTGAAGTCTCTGGCTAAATATGGATCCACTAGTATTTCAAAAACTTCACCATGTGTCTTCAATCGAGCAATCACTGCCTTATCGACGCTTATGGGCATGCTGATCACCTCAGTAGTTGCTGTCTAGCTCGCTGTAGTCCTCTTCCTTCTCTGGAACCTCCTCCGCTTCAGCCTCTTTCAATGCCTCCTCAAGACATTTGGCAACTTCTTCTTTGCTGATCTTCTTGAACTTCTTCTCCTTCACTGTGATTACTGCCACTTCAATGCTCTCTGGAGATGGCTCTTCCATTGTCTTTGCAAGAGCGAGCACTGCAAGCTTTATGGCATCTTCGAGTGTCATGTCATCCTTGTACTTTTCCTCAAATATTGCCATTGCCGTGTTTCTTCCGCTTCCTATTGCAACGGCTTTCCATTCAAAGTAAGCCCCACTCGGGTCAGTTTCAAACAGTTCGGGCTTTTCGTTTACGCCCGCCATTAAAAGGGCAGCACCAAAAGGTCTAACTCCACCGTATTGCGTGTGCATCTGCTTTAGGTCGCAAATCTTTTTCACTAAAACGGTGAGCGGAACGGGTTCTCCATAAGTAAGGCGATAAATCTGAGCCTCCAAACGTGCTCTATCAACAAGAACTCTTGCATCGGCTATTATTCCGCTTGAAGCTGCGGCTATATGGTCATCAATCTGGAAAATCTTCTCATAGCTTTCGGGCTCTATGAGCTTGCTCGTTACTCTCTTTTCTACAGCCAGAACAACACCGTCTTTACACTTTACCCCAACGGCAGTTGCTCCCCTCTTAACTGCCTCCCTAGCATACTGTACCTGGAAAAGTCTTCCATCAGGGCTGAAAACCGTTATTGCCCTATCATATCCAGCTTGCGGTGGTACAAACGCCATTTTTCATCACCTCTAAAGTTATCGTAATCGGCTATATTAGGAATTCCTCAATTCCCTTTATATACTCTCCGATGTGTAAGTTATCGGGTTGATAATTAAATTTTTCTATCCTATTTCCATCCAAACTCCCTTAAGAATTTTAGCTTGAGCCTCCTTATAGTTCCCGACACTCCAAGTGTTCTTATTATTGCTTTTGAACCGTTTATCTCGGTAACCAAAGTGAGAGCAAATCGGAGCTCTTCAACATATTTCCTATCGCATCTCACAATCCCAGTCTGGGTTTTTTCATCAAATTTTATAAACCAGGGTTTTACCCTCGCGGTACCGAGCTCGCCCAGAGTTCTAAGAGAGGCATCCCATATGGCTTTTTTTATCTCATCCTTTTTAAACTCCCTTTCCCCAATGATTTGAAAAGCTATGTAGCGGTGCTTATCCCTTAGTGTTGGGGGCAAGGTTTTTGGTTTCTCTCTCATGAGAGAGCCTTCCGCATTTTGATTTATTAAATTATCTCAAAAACTTTTAATGAGTGAAGCTCAATTATTTATGATGAGAAGAGGAATTGCGGAGCTCCCACTTCACGGCGGACATGTGCCGAGATGGTTGGCTTTAAGAATGAAGAGGTTAGCCGAGCTTGTCTTAAAGCTTCTAGTCGATGAATACGGCACTCAAGGGGTTCTCGAAAGGCTAGCAGATCCAGTGTGGTTTCAAGCGCTTAACAATCTAATCGGCATGGACTGGGATTCATCGGGCTCAACCACCGTGACAGCTGGAATTATAAAAGAAGTTCTCTCAAGAGAAGAGCTCGGAATAAAAGCCGCTGGTGGAAAAGGAGCAAAGAGCAGACAAACCCCAGAAGAGCTGAAGAAAATAAGCGAGATCTACGAGCTAAACCCCAACGATTACATAAAGACCTCCAAGCTCGTTGCGAAGGTTGACACCGTTGCCCTGCAAAACGGCTACCAGCTCTACCATCACGTTTTCTTTGTTGATGAAGAAGGGAGATGGGCAGTTGTGCAACAGGGAATGAACCCTTCGGTCAAACTCGCGAGAAGATACCACTGGTTTTCCGAGAAGGTGGAGTCCTTTACCCTTGAGCCTCACAAGGGCATAAGCGGGATAAAAAGCGAATATGCTCTGAATACAATAGCTAAAGAGGCAAAAGAATATCAGAAAACTCTACTTGACCTAATAGCTGAAAGTCCAGCAAAGATTGAAAGAGAAGTCAAAAGCGTGGAAGCCATAACAAGGGGATACGTACCGTTTTACAAGCCCTATGAAAAGAGAAAGGTTCTGCCTCTGGTAGAGAGGTACCAGAGCCTTGGAAAGCTTGAGCTCAACAAGAGGGCATTGGAGCTGGCAAGGGAGCTGAGTGTG
This sequence comes from Thermococcus alcaliphilus, assembly GCF_024054535.1. Taxonomy (NCBI): domain Archaea; kingdom Methanobacteriati; phylum Methanobacteriota; class Thermococci; order Thermococcales; family Thermococcaceae; genus Thermococcus; species Thermococcus alcaliphilus. The sequence continues at coordinate 73,436 of NZ_JAMXLV010000021.1, forward strand.
AAGAATTATGATGAACTTTTGCTGATTAAAGGCTTAGGGCCGAGCACTCTGAGAGCCCTCTCCTTGGTTCTCGAGCTTATCTATGACGTTCATCCCTCATGGAAAGATCCGGTAACTCACCCGCCTGATCCATTCAAGTTCGCCTATGCTGTCGGTGGGAAGGATAAAGTACCCTTCCCCGTTGAAAGAGGGACTTATGACGACTTGATATCATTTCTTGAGAAGCTCCTCGAAAAGGGCAAGGAGGAAAGAGAGCTCGTTAAACAGGTGACGAAGATAAGCAAGAAGTGGAGGTTTCCCGAGGAGGAAAAGAGGGCTACTTGAGAATGAGAACTTTCTTGGCGATGTGAACTTTTTAGATTTTCGTGCGGTTTTTCTACAGACTTTGTGCAATATACCTTATCAGCTGCACACCCCCCATAGAGAAGCCACTTCCAAAGTGGAACAACTCTGATCTTTGTTCCGGATTCGTTTATCTCCTCTTTTCCATGTATAATTCAATCAAGACTTTCCTATCTTTTAAAATAGCACTAATTTTCCGCCAGCGCTGAAACGTTACCTCGCAAAGTTTCATCAAAGTTGGTGGTTCCTTTTCGTAGGGGTGGTTTGGAGGAGGATTTTCTTGAAAACGTTTCGTTTAATTGTGAATTCAAACTTTAGAGAACCTAGCCTATAAGAGTTTACATTGTAAAAAGACGCCCGAAGGGCGTCAAAGTAAGAGAAACTCTCCTAAGATAGCTAGTATTTGTGGAATTCCATCCCAAAAGAGCCTTTTAGAGTGAAAATCCCTAGTAACAGGACAACATAAAAGGAACCACGAACCTTGATCAAACTTCGCGCAGGCAAGCAAACTTTTGGAAAAAGTTTGACCAAAAGAGTTCCCTTCTTACTAACAGGCAAAAACCAGTTGTGCACTACTCAAAAGCACTTTTAAAGGGGTTTACTTCCTAAATACACACTTTCAGATAGGTTTCAATCCAATTTTAGCGTCCACAGGACGCTTTCCTGAGTGAAACCCTCATAAAAGAGCATGCAAACAAGAAACCCAACTCATTTATTGTAAATCCTTAGAAAAGCACTTAACATTCCGCCAGCGCTTACGCAGGTAAGGGCTGTTATGGTGGGCCCGCGGGGATTCGAACCCCGGACCTCCACCTCGTAAGGGTGGCGTCATAACCAGTCTAGACCACGGGCCCGCCCAAACCATTAAAGTTGAAGTTTAAATATAAATCTTTCGCTCATGGAGTTTTCTTGAGCATCTCTTTAACAACTTCCGCTATAGCCCTTGCAACCGTCGGTGGAACCGACTCCCCAACGCTGTCATACTGCACGTTTCTTCCCCCAAGGAAGATGTGATAGTCCGGATAACCCACAAGCCTCGCCTGCTCTCTAACCGTCAAAAGCCTGTCCTCAAAGGGATGGATAAATCTGCTCGTCCCCCTAACCGTTGGGGCGGGCTTATAAGGGTGTAATCTTATCCAGTTCTTAAATCTACCTCCAAAGGAGTGCAAAGCCTCTCCCCATCCAAGCTTCGCAATTGCTCTTCTTTTCTTGGCCGAAAGCGGAACGTATTCGTGGTTTGGAATTTCTTCTTCAGAGAATCGTGGATCGGGAAGATCGCCTATTGCATCCCAGACCGTGAGCTTCTCATTGACCTTCGGAGGATTCAAAGGCACGTTGGATATGAAGACCCTCTTCCTTATCTGGGGCGTTCCATAATCATAGGCATCCAATATGTTGAAATAAACCTCATAACCAGCTTTTTTGAACTCCTTTTGGAGGGCTTCTCTCAGAGGGCCTTCCATAACCTGAGGAACTTCCTCCATAACGAAAATTGTTGGCTTAAAAGCCTTCAAAAATCTGATAAAATGGAGAACCAATCTGCCAATTGGATCATTGTAAAGCCTGTCGAGGGGGTTCTCCTTCCTCTTCAGGTTTATTGCGGTAAAGGGCTCACAGGGAGGACCGCCTATAATCACTTCAACTTCTCCAATCTCCCTTTTGAGCTTCTCCGCATCGAGCCTCTTGATGTCCTCAACAAAGACAATCGTTTCGGGAAAATTGATCTGATAGGTCTTTGCTTTTGGAGGAAAGTTCTCTACAGCGGCGACTATCTCAAATCCCTCTTCTCTAAATCCTCTGCTGAATCCCCCCGCACCTGCGAAGAGATCTATTACCTTCATCCATCCACCGAAAAGGGTATAAAAGCTAAGCTTTATAAGGTTTTCAAAGTACTCAAGAGAGGCGAGACCGGTGGAGCGAGAGATCACCGAAGAGAAGCTTAAAAAGTATTTTGAAATCACAAGAGAAGCCCTTGAAAAGCTTGAGATAGCAGTCCATGAAAAAAGCCTCCTCTTCTCTGTAGCGCAAGACTTTTTAACCATGGCAAAAAGCTACTATAGCGACGCTGAATACTACTACAAGAAAGGGGACTACGTCACAGCATTTGCCGCTTTGAACTACGCACATGGCTTTATTGACGCAGGGGTAAGGCTTGGAGTGTTTAAAGGTGAAGATGACAGACTATTTGCATTCGGGTGAGGAAGATGGGAGATTATATAGTCGTCCTTGAAGCTCCAATAATAGTGAGAGACGTTGAAAGTGCCGAAGATGCGATAAACGTTGCCGTATCAAAGGTGGCAAAGGCACTAAACAAGGAAAAACTCGACTTTGTGAGGGTTGAAATCGGCTATTCACAATGCCCTGTTTGTGGGTCACCATTTGAGAGCGCGTTTGTTATCGGGAATGTGGGCTTGGTTGGAATTTACCTAACGCTTAAGGTGTTCAATGCTCAAAGCCTTGAGCACGCGGAGAGGATAGCCAAAGCCGTTGTTGGAAAAGCCCTAAAAAAAGTACCTTTAAAAGTTTTTGAGATTAAAGAGCTCCACAACGGAAAAGAAAAAGAGGGGATAGAGATAAACGATAACAACGGCGTTTGAGTTTTACAGCCTTTTTTTCATTTTTCGCTGGGATTTATAATTTGGAGTTTATCGTTTTTAGCTTTTTCTAAACAAAGCTTTTAAGCTTCCTTGCTGCAAAGGACAACATAACTTTTGGAGGTTTTGACATGGCAAAGTTCATCTTTGTAACCGGTGGGGTCGTGAGTGGACTTGGAAAGGGAATAACTAGCGCCTCATTGGGCATGCTCATGAAATCTAGAGGATTCAGAACTACAAACATCAAAATTGACCCGTACATCAACTACGATGCCGGAACAATGAGTCCATACCAACATGGAGAGGTCTTCGTGCTCGACGATGGAGGAGAGGTTGACCTCGACCTTGGAAACTACGAGCGCTTTTTGGACACAAACCTAACATTTGACCACAACATCACAACTGGAAAGGTATACTCCACTGTTATAGAAAAAGAGAGAAGAGGAGACTATTTAGGTGCAACTGTTCAAGTTATTCCTCATATTACCAACGAGATTAAGGAGCGCATAAGAAGAATAGCCGAGGAGTATGATGTTGTCGTCGTTGAAATAGGAGGTACAGTTGGAGACATAGAGAGCATGCCCTTCCTTGAGGCAACCCGTCAGATGCAGCTTGAAGAAGGGAGAGAAAATGTTGCTTTTGTTCATGTAACCTACGTTCCAAAGCTTAAAGTTGTTGGAGAGCAAAAAACAAAGCCTACACAGCACAGCGTTAAGGAGCTGCGCTCCCTTGGAATTCAGCCTGACGCAATAATAGCTAGAAGTGAGGATCCACTGGAAGAGGGGGCTAGAAAGAAGATAAGTCTCTTCACAAACGTGCCAGAAGAGGCAGTAATAAGTGCCTATGACGTTGAAGACACCTATGAAGTTCCTCTCCTCCTTGAGAGGGAAGGGCTTGGCAAATACTTGACCAAAAGGCTTGGACTAGAAGAGAGGGAGCCAGAGCTAAGGGCATGGGAAGAAATGGTCAGGAGATACAAGGGATTGAAAGATGAGGTGGAGATAGCGATTGTAGGAAAGTACGTTAAGCTTGCTGATTCATACCTCAGCATAAAGGAAGCATTGAAGCATTCAAGTGTTGCCAACGATGTTAAGGTAAAGATAAGGTGGATTGAGGCAGAGGACTTAGAAAAAGAAGGCTTCAAGCTCCTTGAAGGGGTTCACGGTATAATAGTGCCCGGCGGATTTGGTGCAAGGGGTAGCGAGGGCAAGATTATGGCCATCCAGTATGCGAGAGAAAATGATATCCCCTTCCTTGGCATCTGCTTTGGATTCCAGCTAACCGTGGTGGAGTTTGCAAGACACGTTCTCGGTCTTGAAGGAGCAAATTCAACCGAAATAAATCCACAAACGCCGTATCCAGTTGTTGACCTCATGCCAGAGCAGAGGGGGCTTGACAAGCTCGGCGGCACGATGAGGCTTGGGGCATATCCAATCAAAATAAAGGAAGGCACCCTTGCCCACAGGCTCTACGGTACGGAGCTTATATACGAACGCCACAGGCACCGCTGGGAGGTAAATCCTGAGTACATCGAACGGCTCGAAAAGGCTGGTCTTGTCTTCAGCGGCATAGCTGGAGACGATGAAAGGAGGATGGAGATCCTTGAGTTGCCGGATAAGCGTTATTTCATAGCGACCCAGTTCCATCCAGAGTTTAAGTCAAGACCTATGAAACCTGCACCTGTGTTTAGAGGATTGGTAAAAGCGGCAAAAGAAATGAAAGGCTAAAATTCAAACTCCAATACTTTTTCTTCTTTTTCCTTCTCCGAGAGCTCAAGGTAGAACATCAAACCTCCAATGGCCATTAAAGCTTGAATTATCGCCTGGAATGGAGCTTGTAAAAGGTTAGCTATTAAATTCGCCATAAAGTCTGTTCTACCAAAAAACAGCACACCAATGAAAGATGCCGGAACCGCTAAAAGGAAAAAGATTGATACAGCAAGCAACGCTCCAAAAGTCATGGAAGAGAGTTTATTCCTAAACGCTAGTGAAAAACAGGCTAAGGAGGCGCTGATGGAATTGCTCATAACATAGATAGGCACTGCCATCGAGCTTGCCCCTATCACAAATAAAACGAGTGGGATTTCAACTAAGAATAGGAGAAAGACTAATGCCGGATTTCCTCCAGAGATGAAGAGCAAAACTCCGAAGACGAAGAGGGGGATTGAGAGTATTGCAAAGCTTATAATTCCAACGACTAAAATCGTCAAAAACACCTGAAAGACGTGCATTATTCCCTCGTATATTAGATCAACGAGGGAGTATTCCTTTCCTTCCTCTGCCATTAAAGCCCCTTTTATCATGGCATACTCACTCAACGCCTGGAGGAGAAGGGAGATAACCATGAAAATCAGTAAAAACTTGAAAAAGTTTGCAAACTCGGCAAGCATCTCTTCAGAAAACGCGCCATGCTCCTCAAAGATAACGCTCTCATTGCCACCTTCTTGAAATTCAGAAAAGCTTCCAAACATCGGCATCTCCTTGACAAGGTAAGCTGAAACCGGGCTTAGGATGATTGAGATAATCAGCGGAATTAGCAAGAGCTTGGGATTTTTTGTAATAACTACAATGGTTCTGGCGAAAGCATTTACAGCTCCCATTCCCACCACCAAGCGAGATAGAGGGGTCATGGTTTTAAGGATTTTGGAAAGGGAAAAGATTTATAAGCAAATCCCTAAAATGCCCATAGGGTTAAGATCATCATGAGGTGAGAGTTATGGCTATCTGGCAGGGAAGATCACTCAAAAAGCCTTCAGGTGGAAGGATTATACTCGCAAGAAAGAAGAGAAAGAGGGAACTCGGAAGAGAACCAGCCTTTACAAGGGTAGTTGAAGACAAAGAAGAGAGGAAGATAATCAGAACATACGGCGGCAACAGAAAGGTCAGACTCGTAAAGGCACTCTATGCAAACGTTTTCGAAAACGGAAAGGGTAAGAAGGTAAAGATAATCAGCGTAGTTGAGAACCCAGCCAACAGGCAGTACGTAAGAAGAAACATCATCACAAAGGGTGCAATAATCCAGACAGAGATTGGAAAGGCAATCGTTACCTCAAGACCAGGCCAAGATGGTGTTGTAAACGCAGTTCTCATTAAGGAAGAAAACGCATGAGTTCTTCTCTTTTTCTGCGAACCTTTTATATATTCTGAACCCCTATTTATTCCGGTGTGAGTAATGGAATACTCGCGCATTGAAAAGATACTCGCGAGTTTGTTTGTCGTTTTTCTTCTTCTGGCGAGCATAAACTTTCTCAGAGAGCTTGAGAACATTCCCCAAAGACCAAATTATGAATATTATCAAGAGAAGTATGGGATAAAGGCTCTTCTCGAAAACCAAAGCCGCTTAATGGAACTTGACAGACAGCTATTTGAGGTATATCAAAAGGCAGAGGGCAACCTAACCGAAGCTGAGAGAGTTTACCTCTTCAAAAGAGAAGAATATAGAGTTGCACTCGAGAGCGGGAACACAACAGAGGAACTAAAGACAGAATACCTAAAAGCCAAAGAAGAATACGAGAGAGCCTACTTCCAATACCTTGGGGCAAAAAGTGCATACGAACAAACGCATGAAAAACTGGAAGAGCTTAACTCAAAAATCCAAGAGCTCATGCAGAAGGCAAATGAGGAATATAGAAGAGCTTACAACGCCTACAGGCTTAAAGCTCTAATTTTAAAACTTTTATTTGCCGTTCCGATTTTCATAGCATCGCTTTTACTCCTTCGGAGGTACAAAAACATCTACACTTCATCTTTGATAGCGTATTCTTCGCTGTTGCTTATCTATCTCCTCCTCTCTGCAATATGGAGTACAGTCCAGCTTATAGGCTTAAGTCTCTTTGGAGCATTTGCAACGCTTTTAGCGCTCTATTACTTGAGAAAGGAGTACTTCAAGCCTGAAAGGGTGTATAAAAGGAGAATCGCCCAAAATAAGTGCTACAACTGCGGCTTTCCTATAAAGGACGATTATCTTTACTGCCCTAACTGTGGAGCAAAACTAAAAGAAAAGTGCGAGCACTGTGGAGCCCTAAAGCCTATTCACCTTCAATTTTGCCCATACTGTGGGCAATAGCTTCCATTTCTGGTTTTAGTATTTTTATTACCCTTTCCTTTAGCTCTTCTATTCCAATTCCCTTTTCAGCAGAAATCCTCAGGGGTTTGATTCCCTTAGCTCTGAGGAATTCCTCGATCTTTTTTATCTTTTCCTCATCTGCAATGTCTATCTTGTTGAGGACCACTATAAACGGGAACTCCCCAAATTCTTCGTAGATTTCCTCAAAAAGGTGCATTTGCTCCTCTATTGGGAAACCACAGTACTCACTCGGATCAAAGATGTAAATTATCAGCTTACCGAGATGCTTTAACGCCAAAATCGCCTGCTTCTCTATTTCATTTCTCTCGCTCAATGGTCTGTCCAAGAGACCGGGAGTGTCTATAACCTGATACTTCATCCAGTGCTCCTCGAACTGCCCAACGTTTATACCCTTCGTCGTGAAAGGATAACTCGCCACTTCAGGCTTGGCGTTTGTGAGTTTTCTAAGCAGTGTGGATTTTCCAACGTTTGGGTGGCCGGCTATCACTATAGTGGGAAGGCTGAGGTCAATTACGGGCATATCTTTGAGAACGTCCCTGGCTTTGTTTAGGTATTCGAGGTTTTCGGCTATGTCCTTTATAACGCTTGCAACCCTGCCGTAAAATTCCCTTCTCAGCTGTGCAATCTCCTTTGGATCCCTGGAATACCTAATCTTTTCTACGTATCTCTCTTCAAGTGTCCTTATGGTCTTTATCGCCCAGTTTATTGAAGCAAGAGCCTTATGGAAGGTTCTCTTATCAACCAGCGTGTCAAGAAGCTCCTGATAAAAAGGAGGTAGCGTTGAAACCCCAGGAGTCCTGTCAAGGACTTTCCTTAGGTTGTCCCTAATAACGTTTGAGACGGTTCTTATTCTAAGCTCCTCCCTCTGCCTAGCTTTACTAACTACACTTCCCCTTGGATTAAAGGCAGAGGCAGCTTTCTCAGCTCGCCTAAAAGCCTTGTCAATGATCTCATCCGCAAGAAGTATTGTTGGCATCTTTTCAAATGGATTTTTCATGATCTCTCACCTTTCCTATTTTTCTCGCCGTTAGTGACTCTCTCAATAGGTTTTTAAAGATGTTGATCAAATTTCTTAAGAGGGAGAAAATGCAGGAAGAAATTGTTCTTGATAACTACCTTGAAAAAGTCGTGAGCTCACTTGAGAAAAAGTCCCCAAAGGAGATTCTAAGCTATGCTATTTTTAATGAAGAGGAAGAGGCTAAATACTATGCCGAACTTTCTAAAAAAGCTAAAAGAGAGAGCATTAAACTTCTGTTCATCCAGATGAGCGAAGAGAGTGAAGAACACAGAAACAGGCTTTACACCCTTTTCAAAAAACTTTATCCCGGTGAGGAGCCAGTTAAAGTAGAGGCTCCTCCTATTGAAGTTCTTCCATTCTACCCGAAATTTGAAACTGTAGATGATTACCTGAAAGCTCTCGAGTACTGCATGGAAAGTGAGCTCTTCGCAAAGAAGGCTTACGAACTGCTCGCTCAAAAAGCCGAAGATGAGGATGTCAAAGCCTTAGCCCTACAGCTGGCACTCTTTGAAGAAGATCATTACAAGAGAATCAAGAAGGCTTATGAGCTCTTTACAGCCGTTAAACAGGGGAGTATTGACTTAACAGGTCTTTCTTCCATGGGTTATCTTTTTAGTGACAAAATAAAAGCTCGATATTTATTTTTGGAAATCTTGGAGGGTCGTAAGGGTGTTGTATTCTCAAGGGACTCTCCAGAGGGAATCAAAAGATGGATAAAAAGAGAGATAATCTCTTTTTGGATAACCTCCAAAACGTGCCAGCGATGCATAACTCCCAGAAAACTGCTGGAGTCTTTAGAAGACATTCCCAAAGAGGAAAATCTCGTGATCTTGATAGAGAATATAGAGACGCTTAGAATAGCAGCAGATAGCTTTGAAGAGTTCTACACAAACATATCAAAGCTTAAGGACGAGGCGACAGCAAAGAAGTGCTACGTTATTTTATGCGGAAACAAAAGGGCATTTGAAGATAAAGAATGGGCTATACTGGAATCGGAGTTCAAGCATGTCTCATAGCCTCTCAAGCATTTTTGGAATCTCTTGAGGCTCTAAGGCTGTCTCCACAATGTAGCCCTTTTCCACTAAGATTTTGTTGAAAAGTCCTTCTCTTTTCCAGCCGTCTAAAGTGAAATCTCCATAAAACATGACCTCTGGGAGGAAAATTACTCCCAAATCCACCTCTGGCAGTTTTTCAACTTCTCTAAGGACGTCATGAGCCGTTAGTAATCCAGCAGTACCTATGTTTCCTCCGAAGAAGTCGTTCTTGACCATGACAACGTTTATTTTTGGGAAGAGGCGCTTGATTTCTGGATAAGCGAGCTCCCCGGTGAGAATGTAAGTTGGTAAAGATGGCTCGATGTCAAAGGGCTCCAAGGGAACTTTGAACTCACCAAGAAGAGCCTCAAAAATTGGTGAGATGACTATCTTTAGGCTCAGCTCTTTCTGCTTCTCAAGGGCGACGTTTTTAACAAAAAGAAGCTCCTCCCGTGTTAAAGCTCTAGTCCTTGAGTACTTCGTAACCCCAATTGGGAAGAGCCTAACTTCATGGACACCAAATCTATCCAAATCATCCAGAATCTCACCTATATCGGAGACGTTGTAGCCGGGAGTTAAGATTATGTCCGCTATGACCCTAAAGTTCTCCACGACCTTTGGTAAAAGGTCAATGACTTTTCCGGCGTTTCTGTTCTTCATAAGCTTAATCCTAACGTCTTTCTTTGTTGTGTGGAGGGATATCTGGATTTCATCAAGCCCAGCTGAGTAAAGGCTTTCAATCCTCTTTTCGTCAAAGCGGACGTTTGCACTTGTATCTGTAACCCTTATCCACAAATCGTAGTGCTTCCTTGCATAGGCTATTCTGTCCTCAAGCTCCGGATCGTTGAGAGTATCATGTTTGGAAACTCTGTATATCATCTGGGGAGGATTTTGCATAAGGTAACAAAAAACGCAATCGTTACCACATGAGCCCGCCTTAGAGGACGGAGGAATTATCAGCAGGTCTTCCCTCTCATCTACCATGTCAAGCTCATATTTGGTAATCTTCCTGAGCTTGTAATCCTCTGTTAGCTCATACATGTGGGAAAAATTAAAATGAGGGTTTAAAAAGAATTGGATGGATAAATTATCCTACTTTCCCGCTATTCTAACGTTCTCGAAGGCCATTGAAGGCACAACCATGCTTCCTCCGAAGGGCAGTACTTTTTGCTCTTTGCTTACCGCGTAGAGGTTTGGCAACAGCTCATAAACGTTGCCGCTCATCATGAACACTGTAGCGCCCTTTACCTCCCCATTCTCAATTAGAAATGCTGGATTAGCTACAACGGCAAAGTTTCCATTGTCTGGGTTGCTTGAATGAGCTCCCTGGAAGCCATCTACAAGATAGCCATGCTCTATCTCCTCGATAATCTCTTCGAGGCTTCTCTTGCCGTTCTCAATCACGACGTTGTGGAACCCTATGCTTATTCCTCCGGTAGACAGGTTCCTCTTTCCATTTCCAGTGCTTTCAGTTCCGTGAATCTTTGCCCAGTAGTTGTCCCATATAAAGCCTTTGAAAACTCCTTTCTCCACTATTACATTTCTCTTCGTTGGAACGCCCTCATCGTCCGCTATAACCGGGTTTATGCTGAGCTCGTGAAGCGGATCGTCATAGATTGTGAGGAGCTCGTTTGAAACACTTTCACCTATTTTATTAGCTAACGGAGTTGTGCCCTTGACAAGCCTCTCTCCACTGAATGCCGGGAATAGTGCATAGGATAAAAGGCTCGAAACTGCCCATGGTTCTACTACTACTTTTGCTTCCTCTGTCTTGCTTTTTTCGGTTTTAAATGCCCATTTAACTTTTTGCAAAGCGTTTTTAACGACGCTTTCTATATCAAGCTTGAGGGAAAGCTTAGCATCGAAGTCAAAAATGCCGGGGGTCACTTTTCCTTCCCTCATCCCAACGAGTTCAATGTAAAAGAAAGCCCCTCCGCCTTCTTGAGATACGTTAACACCGTGGGAATTCATTATCAGGCTTTCTCCCCATTCTGTTCCGCCACCGCCACCTGCAACAACTATCCCTTCTTCCGACGCCATTCCAATGCCTTCTTTCGCGAGCTCCACGAAGTAGTCTGGAGAAACTTCTTTAAGTTCTTTATCAACTTTTCTTGGCTCTCTGTACTTTCCAGGCTCTGGGAATGAAACCCACTTTTCATCGGGCTTGTTGAGCTTTGCCATTTTATATGCTCTCTCTACAGCCTCTTTGATTTTCTCTTTATCTCCGCTGTCAACGATGGCAACTCCAAGCCTTTTGTCTTTAACACCCCTAACAACGGTAACAACTCTCTCCCTTAAGGCTGAAGTGGAGACCTCATTGAGCTCAATTTGAACACCTGCCTCCCTGCTCTTGTACATGGCAATCTCAAGCTCATCAAAGAATCTTTCTCCAAAACGAATTAGCTCTTCCATCTTTATCACCCTATTATTATTCCCCCATCAAAGCGCATATGTGGCCCACCAGAACTTACAAAAGCCGTCTGTCCTTTTCCACATCTCCCCATTTCGAGACCAAAGTCATTTCCTACGGCACTTATCTTCTTTAATGCTTCGATGGCAATTCCGCTTATTGAAGTGTCCCTTATGGGCTTTGTTATCTCGCCGTTCTCAATCATGTAGCCCTCTTGAACTCCTACTTGGAAGGCTGAGTTGAGCTGTGCCTGGCCTCCTCTGAAATCAACTACATAATAGCCGAACTTGATGTCCTCTATCATCTCCTCAAACTTCCAGTCTCCCGGCTCAAAAATTGTGTTACGCATTCTTATTATCGGGGGATAGGTGTAGTTTTCAGCCCTCGCGTGGCCGTTTGGCTCCATATTCCACTTGTGGGCATATTCTCTGTTGAGCATTATCTCCTTCAAAATTCCGTTTTCAATTATGTGAATGTCTTTGACCGGAACGCCCTCATCGTCATAGCGGTCGTTTCCAAAGCCCCCTTCAACTATGCGCTCGCTCATTGTAACGTATTCCGGAGCAATCTGCTTTCCAATCAAATCTTTAAACGGAGAGTTTATTGTCAAATCCGCCTCTGCAAGGTGTCCAAGAGCTTCGTGGGCTATAATGCCCACCACTATCGGCCCGGCAACTATTGGGAATTCTCCCCGCTTTGGTGCAACGCCCTCTAACTGTGCATGAACTTTTCTAATGACCCTCTTGGCGACTTCTTCGTTGGGCTCTTTTTCTTTGAAAAGCTCCCAGCCGTAGTCTACCGCTCCGACCTCATCTCTTGCAGCGGCAAGCCTTTCCCCTTCCTTGCCAGTTGCCCAGACATACTGCCATACGTAGTTCAAATCCCACTTTATCTTTGTACCCTCGTTTGTTATGAGGATCTTTTCCCCGCTTGCGTCTTCATAGCGAAGCCACGTTGATTTTATGGCTCCGTCTTCTTTGAGAAGAGCCTCCAAGTCCATTAGCCTCTCAACTTTTTCCTCTATTGGGACTTCTCTGGGCTTTATTTTCATCTTGCTCTTCACTACATCCTCGTGAGTCTTTATCTCTGCAAGCTGAATTTTCTCCTTTTTGGCTTTTGCCGTTGCTTTTGCAAGTCTGTATGCGCTTTCTATGGCTTTTTCAAGGTTTTCAAGTCTGTTTGTTGAGGCAAATCCCCAAGCTCCATCTGCTAGAACCCTAATAGCAACTCCCATTTGTCCCTTGCCTGCAAAAGTCGTGAAAGTTCCATCCTTGAGCTCCAGAGTGTTCTTGCTGATGTTTTCATAGCGGATTTCTATGTAGTCCGCTTTGAAGTTTTCGAGAGCCCAGTTAAGGGCTTTTTCTAATCTATCTTCCATGCATATCACCCACAATCTAAAGGTTTAGATAATCATTTAAATTAACACCCAGGACTATAAAAGCGTTATCTCGAGCAAAGATGTATACAAAAGAACGTTTAGAGGAGAAAAATATAAATCGGTCAAGCGGGGAAGATGTTAGGGGTGAGAGAATGTTTGATGTAATTGCAATAGGAAACCTCAACTATGATATAACCCTCCTCGTGGAGAGATTTCCCGAGTTTCATGAGAAGGTAATTGCCAAGAGAGCCCACTTCGGATTGGGGGGTGCTGCAGGCAATACCGCTTCTTGGTTAGCCCATATGGGAGTTAAGGTGGGATTTATTGGAGCAGTCGGTAACGATGAGATTGGCGAGGCACACATAAACTATTTTAAGAAGATTGGCGTTGATGTGGGGGGCATTAAAGTTGTTAACGAGCACTCGGGAATAGCTATCTCCCTGATAAAAGGAGAGGACAAGAGGATAGTAAAGCACCTCGGTGCTAACGCATACAGAGACGTTGATTTTGAGTACCTTTCCAAAGCTAGGCACATCCACATGTCATCAAACCCAAAAGAGCTCATTGAAAAGACTGCTAACTTTGCCTTTGAGAATGGAATTTCCGTTTCCTTGGATATAGGTGAGGCTGAGGTGCCAAAGTCTGTTGAAGACAAAATAACCTACCTGCTGATGAACGAAGATGAGTTCAAGCGAAAGTATGGAAGCCTGGAGAAAATCCATGATGTTAAAGCTAAAAACGTCATCATAACATTAAACGGTGGTGGAGCGATGGTTAGAGATGATAAAGGAAAAGTTTTTGAGATTAGAGGGCTGAGTGCTGAAGTAGTAGATTCCACCGGAGCCGGAGATGCCTTTGATGCTGGATTTATTTATGGGATTCTTAAAGGATGGGAGCTGAGGGATGCGGCAAAACTTGGAACTCTACTAGCATATCTAACGGTACAGAAAGTTGGTGCCAGAAGCGCAATTATTCCACTGGAGGAGATTAAAAAAATAGCAGAAGAGCTGAACTTAGGACTTCCCTTTTAGTAGCTCTTTAAGCCAACGGTTTTTGCTTGCTTTTCGCTCCACTTGTATCCCAAGTATCCCAAAAGGGCATAGAGCAGAGAAAGAACTATAAGATAGGAAATCTCTCCAACAGATTTTTCATAGCCATAGGCAACAACTTTTCTTACGGCTTCACTAGTTGGGGCATAGGGAAGGATTTTCGCCATTATCTGCAATCCCTTAGGCAAGATTGAAATTGGATACATCGCACCGCTTAAAGCAAAGACCAGCATTTCAAGAATCGTTATAAACGGACCCGGGTCTTTTAAATAAAGAACGATGCCAGCGGCGGCCATTCCCATCCCTATCATTCCCACCGTACCCACAAGCAACACTGGGAGGGCTTTGATAAAATTGAAGAAGTTAAAGCTAATGTCAAATATCACGACAAAAAGGGGAATGTAAATTGCCATGTAGATTAGTGACAAGAAAATTCTGGTAAGAACGTTGCCCATGAAAAACGTCAGTCTCCTTATTGGGGCTGCAAAGGAGTACTCGAGGGTGCCAGCATAGAGTTCATCAACAACGCTCCACACAAAGCCGCTTAGAAAAGTCAAGCCAAAGCCCAATACCATAAATCCCAAGACTGCAAAAGTCACGTAGTCTGAGTATCCAGTAAGCTGTTGAAGTGCGGGGGAATTTCTCTCTCCGGTGAGGCCTATTCCTATCAGCAGAGCCTGGCCAACAAAGAAAAACCCCAACATGACATCGCTGATAAACCACACCCTATAACTCAAGAAGATTCTCCAGCTCTTAACTGCAACACCGTAAAGCGCTCTGAGTTCGTTAGTAACCTCCATAACCAACCACCCGGGTTATCTTTTCAGCCCATTTGAAAATTAGATACCCAATCATCCAGTAGAGAGGAACTAAAAAGAGAAGCCACACTATCTCCCCTTGTATTTCTGCGTAGGTTTTTCCAACAAAGATTGCCCTAACAGCGGAGGCAGCATGGGTAAGTGGAAACACCTTTGAAAAAGCAACCAGCCATTTGGGCATTACACTAAGGGGGAAGAAGACGCCGGAGAAAAAGAGCATTCCAAACTCAAATATCTGAGCAAAAGGCCCTATGTTCTTTAGAAGCATCACAAGCCCAGCAAAGATGAACCCAAATCCCAAAAAAGCCAATAGTGATGCCAGAATAATTGGAATAGACTTCAGAATTATTGCAAACGTGAGAGGAATATCAAATATCAAGGCACCAATTACAAAGACGATTCCCATGAGAGCAGAATCCATTAAAAGCCAGCTAACAGCCAATCCGGAGAGGAGCTCTAAAATCCTCGCTGGAGAAAGAACATTCATCTCAAAGGTTCCCCTTTGGAGCTCTCTCCTTACTCCCCATACATAAGCTTCCATCGGCGAAACTGAAACCCACCACAAAACGTAGCCAATCAAAGCGTACGTTGGATAATCCCCCATGCCCGTAGAGCTCGCCAAAAGCTGTGAATACCTCCCTCCAAGGACAGCCTGCCCAAAGAAGACAAACTGAAGAAGGAAAACTAACCCAACGAGAATAGAGCTTATTACCCTCAAAGGATACCTGAAAAACATCCTAAATTCCTTCTCTATTACAGCAGG
The DNA here is from genome assembly GCF_024054535.1 of Thermococcus alcaliphilus. NCBI lineage: Archaea > Methanobacteriati > Methanobacteriota > Thermococci > Thermococcales > Thermococcaceae > Thermococcus > Thermococcus alcaliphilus. Next base: position 88,928 of record NZ_JAMXLV010000021.1, read on the forward strand.
CAATATCAATCCCTTAACCCCCTTCCGGTGAGCTTTATAAAAACGTCCTCAAGAGTTGGCTCTTTCTGTTCTACGCTTATTATTTTCGCTCCCTTCTTTACAAGCCACTCGACTAGCTTGGGAAGCTCTTCCTCATCCATCTGGCCTCTTAAGGTTATAATTCCCCTTTCGGAATCCTCATCTACAACCGCCATTCTCCAAGGTAAGCTATCAAAAGTACCCTCCCATTTGAGGCGTATTTCCACGGCATCTTCGTCTTTAACAAGTTTTTTAAGCCCATCCGGAGTATCGAGGGCTATAATCCTACCATGGTCTATTATGGCTATCCTATCACAGAGCTGCTCCGCCTCGATCATGTAGTGAGTCGTTAGGAGGACGGTTTTTCCTTTCTCATCAACAAGCTTCCTTATAAATTCCCTAACGAATATGGAGCTCTGCACATCTAAGCCTAGGGTAGGTTCATCCAAAAACAGAACTTCCGGGTCGTTTATCAAAGCCTTTGCTATAGCCAGCCTCTGCTTCATCCCCCTCGAGTAGTTCATAACCAAATCATCTTTCCTCTCCCACAGTCCAACCAATCTGAGGAGTTCTTCAATTCTTTCTTTTTCCTCTCTCTTGGGGACATAATAAATCCTCGCAAAATATTTCAGGTTTTCGTACGCACTCAAACGCCAGTAAAGAGTTCTCTCTCCCTCTGCCACAAGGTTTATTCTCTTTCTAATTTCCCTTGCATCTTTCCTTATATCATATCCCAAGATTTTCGCTTCTCCTTCAGTAGGCTCAAGCAGAGTGGTTAGCATTTTTATTGTAGTGGTCTTTCCAGCCCCATTGGGCCCAAGAAGGCCAAAAAGTTCGCCCTTTTTAACCTTAAAGCTGATGCCCTTAACCGCCTCAACCCATTCTACCTTTCTTAACGGGAGAGGAATCTTTTTAGGATACCTCTTCTTCAAATCAAAGACCTCAACTGCATACATAACTGTTCCCCTAAGATACTCATGCTGATCAGAATACATAAAGATAGTGGTTTTTAACATGCAAAGGCTTAAAAATGGTAACAAAGATAAACCATAAAAAAGACTGCAAAAGGCTTAAAGGGCAACTGTATCATGGAGGTGGCTTCATTGGAAATAACAATTGAGAAATTCAAGCCGAAAGTTACCCGGCCTTTTAAGAGGAAAAACGAATACTGGGTAAAGCTCATAGATGAGAGTGGCGAGTATATAATGAAGTTTAAAACCCCTCTAGAGGCTGAAGATGCAATATACGGGCTTCTTGATCTTCAGGTTTATGGTGGTAAAGTTAAGCTAAAGCTTAGAGAGGGGAATGTTATAGAAGATATTCAAATTCTTGAGCTCTATAAGCCCTCTGCAAAGGAGCTTGTTGATGAGTATTTTAGCGAATAGCTGAAGTCCTTTTTTGTACATTAAGCTTCTTTTTTCGACAAAAACCTATATATACTACGGAGCCCAAATATATAATTAGTGGGTTCATACAGCGTTCACAAAATCAATTTTTAAGATAAAATCCAAAGACTTGGAGGTCTTACTTATGGCCAGAAGAAAAAACAAAGAACTCCTGAAATTCGCAGAGGAGATAGGCGGAGAAGAGGCGATTGAGGTAATCAAGGCTCTCGAAAAGAAAAAAGAGGCAACCGATGAAGAGATAGCGGAGATGACTGGAATTAGGGTAAATACCGTCAGAAAAATCTTATACGCCCTCTACGACAATCAGCTTGCAGAATTCAGAAGGGTTAGGGACAAAGATACAGGATGGTACTACTATTACTGGCGCCTCGAAACAAGGAGATTACCGGAAATCATAAGAGCAAGAAAAATGCAGGAGCTCAAAAGATTAAAAGAGATGCTTGAGGAGGAAACTAAAGAAGTCTACTACCACTGCGGAACTCCCGGTCATCCAAGACTGACTTTTGATGAGGCAATGGAATATGAGTTCAGATGCCCTCTGTGCGGTGAAATGCTTATGCAGTACGACAACAGCGAAATAGTTAAAGAGCTCCAAGAAAAAATCAAGAAGCTTGAAAAGGAACTGGGAATAAAGGCGTGATTTTTAACTTTAATGAACTGCGGGGATGATAAGATGGAGATTGTTATTCTTGAGAAGATATATGGCGATAGGAGTGGCTTTGAAAAGCTCAATAAAAAGCTTAAATCCCTTATTGGAGATCTGGAAGTTTCGTGGAAGATAGGGATCACTCAAAAACAATGGGCTAAAATATCCCTCGAAGGAGAAGACGAAGAAATTTCTGCAAATCTCATACGGGAGGAGTTTGGGGAAGTTCCATATAAGTTAAGCAAGGTAAAGGAAGGGGAAACATACAGGGGAAGGTTTATTGACCTTGGAAAAGTAGGTTATGGAGTCTACGTTGACATTGGAGTATTCTCGCCGACCCCAAAGGATGTTTTGATCCCCCTTTATTATCTCAAGTCCACCTTTGGAGACAAGCCGGCTAGACAGTTCATAAGAGAGTTTGGCTGGGTAGATCATTTGCCAGTAGAATTAGAAATCACAAAAGTGGAGTTTGGGGCTAGAGAGATGGAAGGAAAATTCAGCGAAAGGCAGCTAAAACAAATAGAAAAGTGGACAACCGATGGATATGACAAGATATTCGTCGCTGGCACAATAAGTGAAAAGGTCGAAGAAGCACTAATAAAAACAGGACATTCAAGAGATGTAAAAAGACTCGAAGAGCTTGGACTTATGGAAACTCTTTTGGTTCTTAAAAAGGGCACACAGGCCCCTGGAATTATTAAGGAGATAGGACCTCATCTAAAAGCCGCGGTGTTTGGGGCAATTAAGTTTGAAGAGTGAGCTCACATATCAGTCTAACTGCAAGAGCTGAAGAGATGTACTGAACCATTGGGAAGAGCTGAGAAGAGTAAGCCAATAACGGAATAAAGACAACTAGAAGCCAGAAGAACAATGCCTTTCCCCCTCTCATATTTAATACTGATCTTCTGAAGTTAAACAACAGATAAGATATTAAAATCAGTTGAAGAATTCCCTCCCTCAAAAAGACGAGAAGAGAGCTAGGATCAAAAGATAGGGAAATAGTTGGAATTGAAAAAACATTTATTCCCAAAATAAAGAAGGTAATGCTCAGACCAACGTAAATGGAATTTCTTATAGACTTTGTTGGAAAGACAAAAAACGTGAAAAATGGAAAAACAATCAGATAAGGCCACACCAAACTGCACGCCGCAACTATAAGTGAGAGGAGAAAGACGTGCCCTATTACCTTAGGGCTTTCTTCCGTGAATTTTGCATTTAGTGTAAGCGCTGCAACAAGGACTAAGAGAAACACGCTGATACTCGTGGAAAGATCTGTAATAGAGCCCCTGAAAGAGGGAGACGCAAACGTAAGTCCAAAAACTAGAAAGCCGAGCTCCCTATATGGCTTTGGAGCTGTAAAAAATATCAGAGTGGACGTGAAGAAGAGGATAAATAAATGAAGAACAAGGAGGGCTTCTTCCGTCGGAGAATAGACTTGGAAATAGGAATTGAGAGCAAAAGATAGAAGCGAGCCTTTATCCCCCAGCAAGGCACTTTGAAAGGTATTCTTAAGGAAGTCTTCGCCGATAGTAAAGGGCATCGAGTTTGAAATCCAGAGTGCAAAGAGAGACATCACGAGAAGGTAGAAAAAGTGAGTATATGTTCCATGCCTGGAGAACAAAAACGCAAAGAAAAGCGATAAGAGAATACCTGCGAATAAGAGAGCATATTCCTCTCTGTTTCTGAATCTGTAATGCTGTGAAAATGCCTTTTCTATGAGATATATGTTATTCTCATCTCCCGTGAGGAACACGAGGTTGTTGAGAACTATAACGGATGGTTTCAAAGAAGCCTCTGGAGGTAATCCCGTTAAATTCCAGAGCTTTTTCATCTCTGGGTTGTCGTACACATTCCCAACAAGAACCAGAACTTCATCTCCTCTCGCTTTAAACCGAGAAAGCTTCTCATCAACGTACCATCCCCATGCTTTAGAATAGTCGCTCTCTCCGGTGATCACATAATATGTCTTCCCATCAGATAAAAACTCTTCAAAGGCATTTTCATTGGGATAGAACTCTAACTGAGACGCAGAAGCCAGGGGAAGCATAAAGAGGAGCATCATGACTAAAAATTTCTTCATTTCCTCCACCGAATAAAATTATGTAGCCAGGTCCAGCGCGGCATCATGGTTTCGGCCCATGCCGATCTCAGCCGCGCATCGATAGGTAATAATTCAAAAGAGATTTAAGCTTTACTCTTTTTTCTTTAGCTCTTCCAGTTTTGTAACAAGTTTTTGGGCTATTTCCATAAATGCTTTTGCCGCCGGAGTGTCTTCATAAAGGACTATGGGTATACCGTTGTCGCTTGCCTCTCTAGCCTTCAAATCTATAGGAACTTTTCCAAGGAAGTCAACTCCTTCCTTCTTTGCTAATTTTTCTCCGCCTCCCTCTCCAAAGAGATCAATTTTATTTCCACAATGGGGGCATATTAGATAGCTCATGTTCTCAATGACCGCTATGTAAGGAACGTTCATCTGCTTCATCATATTTACCGCTTTACCGGTATCAAGCAAAGCCACCTCTTGAGGGGTGGTGACTATTATAGCCGCATCGAGCTGGATTGTTTGAGTAACGGTTAAGATTTGGTCTCCCGTTCCTGGAGGAAAGTCCACGATCATGAAGTCCAAGCTTCCCCACTTTACATCACCGAGAAGCTGTTTAATGGCTTTTGTGACGAGAGAGCCCCTCCATATTATTGGCTGGTCTTCAGGAACCATGAGTCCCATACTCATGACCTTAATTGGAGTTGTTTGACCCAGAAAGTCGTTCATTGGAGGTATCATCTCGAAATGTCCATCCTCAAACTTCTCTGCAAGAACTTCAGCATTTTCAACACCAAGCATTTTTGCCACGTTTGGGCCGTGCACATCTGCATCCAAAATGCCCACGAAATAGCCCTGCTTTGCAAGGGCCGTCGCTAGGTTTACTGCGACTGTAGATTTTCCAACGCCTCCTTTTCCACTTAAGACCGCTACTTTGTATTTCCACTGCTTCTCTTTTTCCTTTATCCTCTGGGTGAGAGGATCAACACCCAATCCGGGTACGTTAAAACTAGGCGGAGTTTTTATTGTCATTACCATCACCTCTGGTTTAGGCTAGTCTAAAAATGCTTATAAGTTTTGCTCACAAAATACACAATATTACACAAAAATGGGTAACAAAAAAAGAGGAAAATTCACGGAAGTTCGACTTCTTTACCGAGAATTCTCCATAGCTCCTTTATCTGGTTCTTGAGCTCTTGTATCGCCTCGGGTCTCTTGAAGAGGTGCTTAAATCTTCCTTGCAACCTAAGATAGTCTTCAATTGGCTTCTTGAACTTTCCATCCTTGGGGAACCTCTGGAACTTTATGTTGTGGAAGTCTCCGTTCTCAATCTCAAATAGTGGCCAAAGACCTGTTTCAATCGCTAGCTTGGCTACTTCAATTGTCTTCTCCGGTGGAATCCTCCATCCAGGGACACATGGCGCCAAAACCTGAACAAACGCTGGCCCATCAACACTAGCTGCCTTCTTCATCTTCCTGTAGAAATCATATGGATCCCCAATGCTAGCCGTTGCAACGTATGGGATTTGGTGGGCTGCAGCTATTAATGCCACCCACTTCTTTGGCTTGTCCTCACCAATTGAGTACTTCCCTGGAGGTGAGGTGGTTGTCCATGCTCCATATGGGGTTGAGGAACTCCTCTGGATACCGGTATTCATGTAGGCCTCGTTATCGTACATGAGGTAGACCACGTTGTGCCTTCTCTCAAGCATTCCGGAGAGTGCTTGGAGACCAATGTCAGCTGTACCACCATCTCCACCAATAGCAAGTATCTTTCCTTTTCTGCCGAGCTTCTTCCATGCAGCTTCAACACCGCTGGCTGCAGCAGCAGCGTTTTCAAAAGCTACGTGAACCCATGGAGCTTTCCAAGCTGTGTATGGGAAAACAGCAGAGACAACTTCCATACATCCTGTGGCGTGAGCTATTGCAAAAGCGTTTGGATCACCGTACTTCTCTTCCATAGCCTCACTAAATGCCTTTGTGGCAAGCTTCATGACTATAGCCGGTCCACAACCGGCACATGCAGCGTGACCAGGTGCCCAGTATTCGCGAGTTGTGATAGGGGGCTTTCTAACAGCCATCATAATCACCTCACAAAATCTCCTTCCTCAATCCTATCCAGTTGACTTCCTCAACTTTCTCTCCTTCAAGGGCTTTCTTTGATATTTCAACGATTTCCTCAAGGTTCTCAAATGTGACGTCTCTTCCACCAAGGCCGAGTATGAAGTCTAGGACTATTGGCTTCTCTTTCTCATTTATGAGTGCTCTGCTGGTGTCTGCAAAAACCGCACCGCCAATTCCAAAGCTGATGTCCTTTTCGAGAATTGCAAGAACCTTTGCCTTCTTAGCGAGGGCCCTAATTTCCTCAATTGGGAATGGTCTGTAAACCGTCATCTTTGCTGCTCCGATCTTCACTCCTTCTTCCCTCTTTTTATCCACGAACTCTTTGAGTGTTCCAGCAAGTGAGCCCATAGTGAGGAGAATTATCTCAGCATCATCTGTCTTGTATTCCTCAATCATGTGATACCTTCTACCGAACTTCTTCTCGAACTCGTCAAATACTTCCTTGATAACTTTTCTCGCGTTTTCCATAGCCTCCCAAACTGTGTATCTTGCCTCCATGTAGTGAGCTGGGAACCCAAGGGCGCCCTGAGTAATAGGCCTAGCCGGATCAAGGTAAGCGTGCTTTGGAACGTACTCCCCAAGGAACTCGTCAACTACCTCTTGATCTGGGATCTCAACTGGCTCTACTGTGTGGGTCAATATGAACGCATCGAATCCAACCATTGCTGGGAGCAAAACGCGTTCATCTTCTGCAACCTTAAAGGCGATTAATATCAAGTCAAGTGCCTCTTGGTTGTTCTCCGCATAGAACTGCATCCATCCAGTATCTCTCTCACTTATCGTGTCCTGCCAGTCGTTCCAGATGTTAATTGGGGCTGAGAGGGCTCTATTACCAATTGCCATAACAATTGGGAGCCTCATTCCTGCAGCTATGAAGAGAACCTCATGCATCAAAGCCAAACCTTGGGAAGCAGTTGCTGTAAAGGTTCTAACTCCTGCAGCAGAGGCACCAACACATGCAGAAATTGCTGAGTGCTCGCTCTCAACTTTTATGAACTCGGCATCCATTTCTCCATCGGCGACAAATTCACTAATCTTTTCGGGAACGAGAGTTGACGGTGTAATTGGGAATGCAGCAACAACTTTTGGCTTTGCAAGCTTAGCTGCCCAAGCAGCAGCTTCATTACCCTTCATAACTTTCCTCATAGGCATTTATACCACCTCACTTGACTTCTCTAACCATCTCAATTGCTTTGGTTGGGCATTCGTTTGCACAGATTCCACAACCCTTACAATAGTCGTAATCAAACACTGGATAACTTTCCTCGTCCAGATAAATTGCGGGCTCTGGACAGAAGGTGTAGCACAAGAAACATCTGACGCACTTATCTTTGTTAAACTTTGGCATGAAAACTCTCCAACCGCCGGTCTTGTTAACAACGCTGCTTCCGGGAATGTAGACTATTGCACCTGGTGTCATTTTTTCGCTATACTCCTTTTGGACTCTCTCAATATCGGCCTTGAAAGGACTTTCCGCCATACATACCACCCCGAGTGAGTTATCACACTTTTCTTTAAACTTTTCGCAAAAAGAAATAAAAATCAACCGAAGAGCTCAGCCTTCTTCTTGAGCTCTTCCCATTCCTTGAGCACCCATTCTTGGAGTATCTCTATATCCTCCTTTGTCATGTACTTAAATCTTCCCTGGAGCTTGAGGTACTCCTCAAGGGGCTTTGGTTCTTTGTTTGGTGAAGGCATGTTTATCTTGTATTTTCCATTCTCGTATTCAAAGAGCGGGAAGTATGCAGTCTGAACCGCTAAACGGGCGATTTCTATGCTCTTGTCTGTTGGGCTTCTCCACCCAGTTGGGCATGGTGCAAAGAGCTGAATGAAAGAGGGTCCCTTAATTGTTTGAGCCTTTTTGAGCTTTCTCATGAAGTCCTCTGGATAGGCAACGCTCGCAGTTGCTGCATAAGCCGGCTTGTGGGCTATAACAATATCGATAACCTTCTTCTTTGGCCTCTGCTCAAGGAAGTGCTTCTTTCCACCCGGAGTATTGGTTGTCCATGCTCCATATGGGGTTGAGGAACTCCTCTGGATACCGGTATTCATGTAAGCCTCGTTGTCGTACATGATGTAAAGGGCATCGTGTCCCCTCTCAAGGAAACCGCTCAAGGCCTGAAGACCGATGTCAGCTGTACCACCATCTCCGGCCCATCCAACGACCATTATTCCATCTTCGCCCTTTACCTTGTATCCCTTTGCCTTTAATGCCGCCTCAATACCACTAATTACCGCACCCGTTGTCTCAAATGCAGTGTGGAAGAGGGGAGCATTTAAAGCAGTGTAGGGCCATGGGCCGGCTATGATTGTAGAACAGCATGCTGGAATTGTGAATATTGCTTTTCCTCCATAGGCTTTAAGGACGTATCTCAAACCCAAGGCTGCACCACAACCTTGGCAAGCAGTGTGCCCAGCATAAAAGTGCTCTTCAAAGGGAAGGGTTAATCTTTTCTTAACATCAGCAGGAAGCTCCATTTTTCTCACCTCTTCAAGTGGTACCATTCAATTTCCCTATCGAGCTTGCCTTTTTGGATTATCTCTCTCATGTTCTTGGCTATTGTCTTCACATCGTTCACTGTAAGGTCTCTTCCACCAAGTCCAACGATGTAGTTCTTCATTATTGGCTTTGCGTCAGTGTTGTAGAGGACACCCTTAGCCTCGTTGAAGAGGATTCCCTCTTGCCCAAAGGAGAAGTTCCTATCGAGAACCGCTATTCCTTCAACGTTCTTTGCCAATTCGTAGAGCTCTTCCTTCGGGAACGGTCTGAACCATCTAACCTTAGCCGCTCCGACCTTATAGCCCTCACTTCTGAGCATGTCAACTGCCTCTTTTACGGTTCCCATAAGAGAGCCCATCCCCATGAAGACTATCTCAGCATCATCAGTCTTGTAGAGCTCTATCATCTGACTGTAATCCCTTCCAAATCTCTCGCCGTATTCCTTTCCAACCTCTTTGATGACCTTCTTTGCCTCTTCCATTGCCTTGGCTATCTTGTATCTAAACTCATAATAGTCAGCTGGAGTTCCTAAGGCACCAACTGAGAATGGGTTTTCAAAGTCAGTAAGTGTGTATAATGGCTTCCTCGGTGGGAGGAATTCATCTATCTCTTCCTGCTCCGGCATGTCAACTACATCGTAAGTGTGACTGAGGATGAAGGCACTTTCAACTACCATTACAGGAAGGTTAACCTTCTCATGCTCTGCAATCTTGAATGCCATCAATACTCCGTCATAAACCTCTTGGTTGTTTTCGGCGTAGAATTGAAGCCATCCTGTGTCTCTTTGCGCTAGGGAGTCAGTTTGATCATCCCAAACACTCCACGGAGGAGCCATAGCTCTGTTAACATCAACCATAACAATTGGGAGCCTTGCTCCAGCCGCCCAGTGGAGCATCTCGTGCATTAGGGCAAGACCTTGAGCGGAGGTAGCAGTAAAAGCCCTAGCACCTGTTGCTGAAGCACCTATACAGGCAGCCATTGCAGAGTGCTCGCTCTCAACGGGCACATATTGAAGGTTTTCAACTTCTCCATTAGCAATGAACTCGGCTATTTTCTCAATAATTGAGGTTTGAGGTGTGATAGGATAAGCGGCTACAACCTCAACTCTAGCATGTTTAGCAGCGTAAGCTGCAGCGTAATTACCACTTACAACTTTCTTTGGCATTTTACCACCTCACTTCTCTTCTCTTACCATGCTTATTGCCTTTGTTGGGCATTCGTTTGCACAGATTCCACAACCCTTGCAGTAGTCATAATCTACCGCAGTGTAGCCATCCTCCTTGATGTATATTGCTGGCTCCGGACAGAACTTCCAGCAGATGTAACACTTTATACACTTGCTCTCATCGATAACTGGCATGAAAGTTCTCCAATCGCCTGTGAAGTTTGATAGTGTCGTCCCTAGTGTTATTGGGGCCTCTGGATACTCATCAACGGACTTAAATACCATTTTTTCAGCTTTTGCCTTCTTCTCCCCGAATAAAGTATTCAAGACGTTTCACCCCTAAATGGATTTTAAAGGAAGGAAAAATCAAAGCTCGTAAACAACAGTCTTCTCAAAGGCTTCCTTTGCGGCTTTAGCGTTCTTTTCGCCGAGCTCTCCGGAGAAAGTATCCTTGATGGCCTCTTCCACGCTTTCTATCTTAACTATCCCAGTTGCTTTTGCAACAGCACCAAGAATTGAGGTATTTGTAATCGGCAAGCCGAGAATTTCAAGGGCTATTGTTGTAGCGTCAACGAGTGCTAGTTTGGCTGGCTTCTTCTTGAGCTTCTCGAGGACTTCCTCCTTGGTTTTCTCGGTGTTTACAATTACCATTCCTCCCTCTTTAAGACCGGCCGTAACGTCAACCGTATCCAAGAGAGAGGGATCAAGGACAACTACAACATCTGGCTCATAAATCTGGGTCTTGATTCTAATTGGCTTGTCGTCAATTCTTGTGAAAGCTGTAACTGGAGCACCTCTTCTTTCAACACCAAAGAACGGGAACGCTTGGACGTACTTGCCCTCTAAGAAAGCTGCCTCGGCTAGAATGTTTGCGGCTGTAACTGCACCTTGTCCACCTCTACCGTGAAAACGAATCTCTATCATCGTCTCTTCCTCCCAAGTTTTGTCGGTATTATTTCACCTAGTGCATTTATTTAGTTTTCGGTATGGCAAGAAACCTCTTTCGGCATCTGTCTTTGAGTAAAAGTGAACAAATAGTATGTTCAATGGATAATATGATACACCAGCAGACACAAAAAATGCCTTTACGTTTGTAAAACATGAAAAAACAGGAAAGCACAAGAGTTAATTTTTTTAAGCTCTCCTCCACTATATAGACTATATAGATGGTGAAGACAATGGAGGCAATAGTAATAGCGGCAATTGCAATTACATTCTACATAGCATGGAACATAGGAGCCAACGATAGCGCAAATGCAATGGGAACTGCAGTAGGGGCTGGACTGCTAAGCTTCCATCAGGCAACATTAACCATAGCAATATTCGTCATGCTTGGGGCTTACCTGAAGGGCTACAAGGTTATGAAAACAATAGGCAAAGGAATTGTTCCTCCAGAGTACCTCACACTCAAAATTGCCATAATAGCCCTCCTTGCGGCTGGTATTTGGGTCACTATAGCAACTATAAAGGGGCTCCCCGTGTCCACCACCCAAGCCATAGTTGGAGGAGTTGTGGGAGTTGGAATAGCGATAAATGCTCCGATAAAATGGGAGACTCTATTGAAAATAGCTGGAGCCTGGGTGTTTTCCCCTATTTTAGCGGGTTTATTCGCCCTGATACTCTTTAGGTTTTATGGAAAAATAATAAACAGCATTAAAAGCTTGGGGAGAATTGAGTTTCTTTACAAGTGGCTTGCTGTTCTCGGAGGATCATACATGGCATTTAACTTTGGGGCAAATGAGGTGGCAAATGCAACGGGTCTTCTCGTTGGGGCAGGCTTCTTTAGTCCAAAAACTGCTGGAATGTTTGGGGCGTTAAGTTTAGCCTTGGGTTCTTTAACGTTCAGCTACGCCGTAATGTACACGGTGGGTAAAAAGATTACATCCCTCGGCCCCATCTCGGCTTTTTCAGCCCAATTCGGCTCAGCTATAGCGGTTAGCTTGGCGAACATGTTTGGGCTCCCAGTTAGCTCAAGCCAGGCTATAGTGGGAGGAGTTGTTGGAGTAGGACTTGCGGCAGGAAGGGGAGTAGAGAAGAAAGTTATATGGGAGATAGCGTTTGGATGGATCGCTACACCAACAGTTAGCATAGCCTTAGCCCTCGGAATCTTCAAGCTTTTCCAATTCTCGGGATTAATTTAAAAAAGAAAAATTACCCTCTTCTCCTAAATCTCAGCTTTGCCGTGAGGATTTTTTCTGTTGTGAAAAACCTTGCGGTTACAAAGAGCGTCAGTACTGATATAGCTCCTAAATAGATTGCACTGGCGTACATTGTGGAATATTCTCCCATAAGCATTGCCCTAGAAGCCAATATCGGGTGGCTGAAGGGGATTGCTAGCAAAAAATACTTGATTGCCAAAGGCAAAGTTTCTATGTCTGCAAACATGAGTATGAACGTAGGAAATGCCAGCGGCATTATTCCCGCACTTACTACGGTGTTTGCGCTCTTTGTGTCCTCTGCAAAAACAGCAAGCAGCATAGCGAAGCTCAAAGCGAATATCATCGCTAGGAACATTATAAGAACAAAAAGTGCCGCCCCTTGTGGAGTAACTGCCAGTCCAAGGTCTTCAAGGGAAATTCCAACTTGGGCTGAAGAAGTCAAGCTCCCGAGATAGTTTCTCATACCTATCATATAGGCTATTGCTGCTATTATGCCTATTACAGCCGTTCCTACCATTTTTCCAGCCACAATAGTTATCCTTTTCACGGGCAGAGTGAGGAGGGTTTCGAGAGTTTTGTTCTCCTTTTCCATAGCCATGCTCCCGGCTGACATTTGGGCAACCAATATTATCATTATGAATATTACGATAGGCATAGAAAAAGACTGAGATGCTATGATGTTCGCTACCAACGAAGGTGGAACGGCAACAATGCGCCCCTTAATTACGGTGAAGCTTTTTGCGTCTATTGGTCTTAGAATAGCCTCCGGGTCACCTTCTATGTTCTGCTGTATCTTTAGCTTCGCGAGATACTCGTTGAGAACCGTCAGCACAGCGTTTATTCTACCTTCACTTACCGCTTCCCTCATGCCTCCACTTATCCCCTTGATTATGCCATACACCTCCACCTGAGCTTTTTGGTTGTTTTCTATAGCCTTTGAAAAGTTCTGTGGAATTATTACAATCATGTTGTAGTTTTTCTCTTGAGCTTTCCTGATAGCTTCATCAATGCTCAAGGCATCTATCTTGGTTAGAGTCACATTAGGGGCAGTTTCTAAAGCTTTGATCAGCAGATCGCCGTATTGACCTTCATCAAGGTTCACCAATACAACTTTAGTTTCCTCTTGAGCCTGTTCAAAACCTACCTGCATCATCTGTCCCAAGGCGGGATATATGATTAGAGGTACTATTATTATGCCAAAGATGAGCCCCTTGTCTCTCAGAAGGTCTTTGAGTTCTTTCATTACGAGTATCCAGAAGTCGCTCATTCAAACACCTCCACCGCCCGTTTGGATTATGGACATAAAGACCTCTTCGAGGTTTTCCGCTTCGTATTTTTCCTTCAGCTCTTTTGGGGTTCCGATCTCAACTATCACACCACGGTTTATCAGAGCAACCCTATCACAGAGAAACTCTACCTCAAGCATGTTGTGGCTCGAAACTAGAAATGTTATCCCCTTCTCTCTTGCAAAGCTCTTTATCGTCTGCCTTATGGAGTACGCATTTATTATGTCCAGCCCGCTTGCCGGCTCATCCAGAATGGCAAGCTTAGGCTCAACCATCAAAGCCCTCGCAAGCAAAAGCTTTCTCGTCATACCCTTTGAGTACGTGGAAATTTTGTCGTTCAGCCTATCCCCAAGGCCACTAAGCTTTATACCAAGCTTAAGCATCTCTTCATAGCTCTTTCCCGTTTTAGCATAAAGCTTTGCCATGAACTGGAGGTACTCAATTCCCTTGAGGTTCTTATAAGCCCCAGCTTCCTCCGGAAGGTAGCTTATGAGCTTCCTTACTTCATCTCCCTCTTTAACTATATCGTGGCCAAAAACTTCAGCCTTTCCCCCCGTTGGAGTTAACAAAGTTGCTAGAATCTTGAGCGTTGTGCTCTTTCCAGCGCCGTTAGGACCAATTAAGCCGAAGATTTCTCCCTCCTTAATCTCAAAACTTATTCCTTTGAGAGCCTTGACTTTTCCGTAGTCCTTCTCAAGGTTTTCAACTTTTACAGCGGGCAACTTCTCACCCTCCTACAGGATTACTCTTCTTCGTATATGAATATATCCTCAATTTTCGTGTTAAAAAACCTTGCTATCTTAAAGGCTAACCTTAGAGATGGGTCGTATTTGCCTTTCTCTATCGCTATTATCGTCTGCCTCGTGACGCCAAGGGCTTTGGCAAGCTCCTCTTGCGTTAGTCCTCTCTCTTCTCTGAGCTCGCGGAGACGGTTCTTCATGCTCACATCCTCCTAGCGTAGTATGCTCTAAAGATCCAGATGCTAAAGAATATCGCCATGAAGATTATCAAAGCTGTGTCCCTAGCATCGCTGTTTTTTGTAACAAACCAATGATAAAATAATAAAATGATGTCGACAATCATAACGAGCTCCAAAGTTTTAAGTGCAGTCCTTTTATCTATTTCCCTCGCTCTCTCATCGGCGGGAAGCCCTATTTCTCGAAGCATAATTCTCGTCATCAAAGTTCCAAGAAGAGCTCCACCAATAAGGGAGATAACTGCAACGATGAGCAATTCGTTCATTCACATCACCCTGGAATAGTGAATTTCAAGAATCGTTGGAAGGAAAAAGCTGATAAGAGCAACGATCACTAATACAATACAGCGCTCCCTCCCCCAGAAGGCCTCATAAAACAACATTAAACCAACGAACACTTGCAACGCTTGAAGGGTCTTCTTCGCTGCTAGTCTGCTGATATTCTCTCCCCTCTCGTCTAGCTTTTCCCCCAAAGCTTTGCGTCTCATATAATTTAAACAAGCCGAAATGAGAGCGATTGAGAGGACAATTAGATAGTAAACCGCCAATGGGTTCATTCACATCACCCTCGCGTAATAATGCCTTAGAATGAAATGTAGGAAAAGCATTCCAGCAAGTGTGAGTCCTATGGCAGCAAAAGCCCCCGCAAACTTTGGATCACTCAGCTTTCCTGTGAGAGCTATCATAGCGATAGCCAAAGCTACTTCTACAATTTGAATGGTTCTTACTGCGGCAATTTCACTTATCCTTTTTGTACGCTCGTCCTCGAAGACATGACCCCTATTTTCAAAGATTAAGTAATAGGTGTGAATGAAAAACGCTCCTAAGACAAAAACCGCCACGGATACTTCAACTTTTCCCTCTGGGAGTGCCCAACCCATTATCCATCCCACTGTCATAACACCAACTAGTGGTGGAAGATGGACAAGCTTGCTCATCCTTCTCACCATGTAAAGTTTCCTTTACGTAAAGTTTCCTTTACATCCTTATAACCTTTATGCTAAAACCCTCACTACCCTCAATTAAACACTCCAAAAATCCTTTCTACTTTTTGAGCCAATAGTAAAGCATTGCGACCAAAGAAGAATACACAAGGAGCTGTACTACAACAAAAAAGTATCTACTGAGGATTTCAAACTCCTTTGTCCCATAACTGCTCGCTAACTTCCATACGGAGAATGCCGCTATTATCGGAGCAGAAATCTCAAAAGTCAAAGTTAAAACTCTCATTTCCCTAATTTTCTCCTCTTTGCTCTTTTCAATTCCTGCAAGTTTCATTCCCAAATATATGGAACAAAAAGCCAGAATTACAGATATCGCAGCTTTATCAGGATTTTTAGATTTTATAAAGTGGTTTGTGAGAATTACAAATAAAATCATGAAGACAAAAGCAGATATCCAAACACCCCAGCGCTTAATCTCCATGCAATCACCGGGTGATTCCTAAAATTAGAGGAAGTAGAAAAGGTCAAGGTCTTTGAAGTTTCTCCTTTATCGTTGAAATCCTTCTTAGCTTGGACTTTACAGCGAGTTTGCTGTGATCAATAACAATAAACTCTCCGATGCTCTTAACGGCCTTCATCGGTATGAGGAGAAGGCCTTCATGATCGGTAACAAACTCACTAGTGTCTAGGTCTTCGTCGGGCTCAGCAACAATCACCAAAATTTCTCCGGTTTCCTCATCAAAACTCAGATCGTAAAGCCATCCGAGTCTTATTCCAGTGTCAGTTATAAGCTCCATATCCCTAAGCTTTGATGCCTTAATTTTCACCATCTTAGTCCCCTCCAATTTTTGCCTACATAAAAAATCGCCTTTTTTCTATAAAATCTTTTCTGAAAATGAAAGATCAAAGGGTGAAGTAATCAACCTCCTTACGTTCCCCTCCCCCAGTAGCTTTCCTGCTCTCCTCAAATTGTTTGTAATAATCGAGCATATACCTTGTTATACTTGGCCTGACTTTTTTCATCGCCTCTTCAAAGTCCCTCTTTGAAACGCGAAGCTTTTCAAGGAACTCTTCAGCTTGTTCTTCTATTAGCTCCTTAGGAGTTCTGGAAACAGCTCTTCTAAGGGCAATCAAGGCTGCTTCTCTAACCAATGCAGCTAAATCTGCACCGCTGTAGCCTTCGGTTTTCTTTGCTAGCTCCTCCAAGCTAACATCACTTGCAAGAGGAACCCTCCTCGTGTGAACCTTGAGAATCTCAAGTCTTGCCTTCTCATCCGGAGCTGGAACTAAGATGAGCCTATCGAATCTTCCCGGCCTAAGTAACGCCGGATCGAGGATATCAGGCCTGTTTGTAGCAGCAATGACCACAACACCACTGTTCTCTTCAATCCCGTCCATTTCTGTGAGCAGCTGGTTAATAAGCCTATCAGTAACCCTGTTGATGTCGCTTCCCCTCATTGGGGCTATTGCGTCAATCTCGTCAATGAACACCACCGTAGGAGCAGCCTGTCTTGCCTTTCTAAAAATTTCTCTAACCCTTTTTTCGCTCTCTCCAACCCATTTGCTAAGCACTTCTGGCCCTCTGATGCCAATGAAGTTGGCCTCACTTTCGTTAGCGACGGCTTTAGCTAATAAAGTCTTACCAGTTCCCGGAGGACCATAGAGGAGGATTCCCTTCGGTGGAGTAATTCCAAGCCTCTGGAAAGCCTTAGGATACTTGAGAGGCCACTCCACTGCTTCCCTCAGTTCTTGCTTAACGTTCTCAAGGCCTCCAATATCTTCCCACCTAACGTTGGGGACCTCTATGAGGACTTCCCTTAAAGCCGAAGGTTCAATCATCTTCAATGCCTCATAGAAATCATTCTTTGTGACCTTAAGCTCCTGAAGCACCTCTGGTGGGATCCTTTCTTCCTCGGGGTTTATCTTCCCTTCTGTTATTAGCCTCCTCAGGACAACCATTGCGGCTTCTCTCGCTAATGCTGCCAAGTCAGCACCAACGAACCCGTGAGTCTTCTCAGCAAGCTCCTCAAGGAGAAGGTCAATCAAACGATGCCTAACTTCTTTGTATATCTCGCCGTCCTCTTTTAAAATCTCCTTAATCTCGTTTTCGTCCTTTGCTCCCTCAACTTTCTTAATAATTTCATCGAGCTTTGCCTTCTCGAAGGAGGATTTCCTTTTCAGCTCATTTAACACCCTCAAGACGCTCTTCTTATCATAATCTGGCTCAAGGGGCATTCCTCTTGTGTGGATTTGGAGTATTTCCTTTCTTCCCTGCTTGTCTGGAACGCCAACCTCAATCTCCCTATCAAACCTACCAGGCCTTCTAAGGGCAGGATCTAGAGCATCGGGTCTGTTAGTGGCAGCTATTACTATTACCTTGCCTCTGCTCTTCAAGCCGTCCATCAAGGTTAAAAGCTGAGAAACAACTCTCTTCTCAACTTCACCTGTAACTTCTTCTCTCTTTGGAGCTATTGCGTCAATCTCGTCAATGAAGATTATGCTCGGAGCATTTTCTTCCGCCTCCTTAAAGATCTCCCTTAGCCTCTCTTCGCTTTCTCCGTAGTATTTGCTCATGATTTCTGGACCGTTAATTGCTATGAAGTGAGCATTAGCCTCATTGGCAACAGCCTTAGCCAACAAAGTCTTACCAGTACCAGGAGGACCATAAAGCAAAACACCCTTAGGCGGCTCAATGCCAAGTCTCTCAAACAGCTCCGGATGCTTAAGAGGAAGCTCTACCATCTCTCTAATCTTTTGGATGGCTTCTTTAAGGCCTCCAATGTCCTCATAGGTAACTTCAGGAACCTTTTCTTCTTTAACCTCTACCGCCTGTGGAAGAACCTCTATTTCGGTGTTGTAGGTTATCTGAACGATCCCTTTTGGATTAGTGTTCACAACGATGAACTTAAGCTCGCCAAATCCCAAAGGAAGGCTCTCAAAGAAGCCCCTAAACAGCTCATCAAATGGGGAGCCGGTATAGAATTCTGTCTCCCTTCCACTTGCCACGATTAGGTCTCCTTTGACCACCGGTCTTCCGAGGAGGTTTCTTTTAACGAGCTCACCTGGAATCTGGAGATAGACCCCCTTTTGTGCCGGTGCCAAAACGACCCTCTTTGCTTCTTGAACCTCCGCTTTTCTTACCGTGACGTAATCCCCTATGCTAACTCCTGCATTTCTCCTAATATAGCCGTCCATTCTTATTATGTCAAGGCCTCTATCGTCGGGATGAGCATTTTCAACTATTGCTGCGGTTTTCCTCTCTCCTTCCAGCTCCACTATATCTCCAGGTTCAACGCCAAGCTGCTTTTGATACTTTCTATCAAACCTAACTATCCCCCTACCAACATCTCGCTTTAACGCTTCAGCAACCCTCAATTTTATTTCTTCTTTGGTTTCCTCCTTCCCAAAAATCATTTTTTATCACCCTTTTTCTTTTTATGAATTTCAATCGCTTCTTCCAGGGTCAAATTTCCCTTAGCCACTTCTCTCGCAAGCTTCGACGAGATTGTTATTTTACCATTACTCAATTCTCGGCTCCGAGTTTTTATGTACTCGATTTCACCCTTTGTAGGTTCACCAGCATGGATAAGCTCTCCCAATTTAACCTCTCTTCCATCTCTTAAAGCTATGTTTATCGAGGCAACTATATCCTGCACCTGAGAGATTTCTATCCCACCAACCTTTGGGGTTGTGCCCCTCTCATTCACGAGGATAATGGGAAAATCCTCACCAAGCACTGAAGCAAGGCTTTTAAGCATTAATATTCGATGTCTTTTTGCCCCATGTCCTATCTTAATCTTTGCCTTGGGATACTTCTCCAAAAGCTCTAAGATCGTGCCAACGTCCTTAGGATTTTTGAGATGATAGACCTCAATTACCCGGTTGTCTGCAACAACGGCCACTCCCGGCCTCTCTCCGGGATCTATGGCAATGTATATGTTCTTAAACCTTTTTCTCCCTTCAAGCCTCGCCAGAAGTTCGTCTATGAAGTTCTCATTTACAACCGCTATCTTGACTGGGAAATTGATTTTATCGTACTCCTCCAAGCTCGTCAGAACGACCTCAACATCAAAGGGGATTCTATCTGTAAGCTTAAGGCTGTAAAAAGGGATTTTATACTCACGTAAGACCTTTGTTGCAAGGTAGTAAACCCTCGCATTCTCAGTAACA
Source organism: Thermococcus alcaliphilus (assembly GCF_024054535.1). Classification (NCBI taxonomy): domain Archaea; kingdom Methanobacteriati; phylum Methanobacteriota; class Thermococci; order Thermococcales; family Thermococcaceae; genus Thermococcus; species Thermococcus alcaliphilus. Next base: position 108,363 of record NZ_JAMXLV010000021.1, read on the forward strand.
ACCGCAACCCTCATGATTGATAAATCACGTGAGGACATTAAAAACATTAAGGAAAACACAAAAAAGCAGGAAACTGCTTGAATTTGGAAACAAAGCTGTAAAACTTGAAAAATTTTTTGATAAAGTTTATAAACCTTGGCTGCAGAGATAAGAATGCCCCTAGAGGGGGCGGAGGTGATAAACATGCAACCTCCCAAGAAAAAGAAAGTCGAGGATTATGAAGAGGAAGAAGAGCTCTTCGAAGAGGAAGAATGGGAAGAAGATTGGGATGAGGACTGGGATGAAGAAGAATGGGAAGAGGAAGACTGGGAGGAAGATTTTGAAGAGGACTGGGACGAAGACTGGGACGAGGAAGAAGAGTGGTAAACCATCTCATCCAACAATTTTATTAATCCTTTTCTCCTTCTTTATCCGGGTGATAAAATGGCATTTTTGAAGGTTGTTCCTCTTGAGGAAGCACTAAAAATCATTAACTCCCTACCGCTCAAGCCGAAAATTGAAGAAGTTGCCTTGGAAGAAGCTCTTGGAAGGGTTCTTGCGGAAGATATACGCTCCCCCATAGATGTTCCGCCCTTTGATAGGGCAACGGTAGATGGATACGCGGTTAGGAGTCAAGACACCTGGAACGCGAGTGAGAGCAATCCGGTAGTTCTTAAGGTAATTGGAGAAGTTCATGCTGGGGAAGAGCCTCAAATTGAGCTCGGCGAAGGAAAAGCTGCATACATCTCAACCGGAGCGGTGTTACCAAAAGGAGCCGATGCTGTAATAGAGTTCGAGATAGTAGAGAGAAAGGGAGATGAGGTAATAATCACCAAGCCTACGTATCCCCAAGCGGGTGTAATGAAAGCGGGGACAGATATTCCAAAGGGAACTCTTCTTTTAAAGAAGGGGACAAAACTTGGCTTCAAGGAAACTGCCCTTCTCTCTGCCGTAGGGATAAGCAAGGTGAAGGTCTTTGCAAAACCCAAAGTTGCAGTGATCAGCACGGGGAATGAGGTCATCTTACCCGGAGAAGATCTCAAACGGGGAAAAATTTACGATATTAACGGAAGGGCTGTAAGTGATGCCGTTAGAGAACTTGGAGGCGAAGCATATTTCCTCGGAATAGCAAGGGACAATGAGGAGAGCTTGAAAGAGAAAATACTTGAGGGGCTTAAGTATGACATAGTAATCCTCTCTGGCGGAGCAAGCGGAGGTACGAGGGACTTAACGGCATCAATAATAGAGGAGCTTGGGGAGATAAAAGTGCATGGAATAGCCATACAGCCTGGCAAACCAACAATAATCGGGGTTATAGATGGAAAGCCTATTTTTGGACTTCCGGGGTATCCAACTTCTTGTCTAACGAACTTCACCCTTCTCGTTGCCCCGCTGATTAGGAAGATCCTAGGCGGAGAGTTTGAAACCCAAAGAATCAAAAAGAAGTTGGCCCATAAGGTGTTTTCCGTCAAAGGTAGAAGACAGTTTTTACCGGTTAAGCTAGAAGGAGAAATTGCAAAACCGATCTTGAAAGGCAGTGGAGCAGTCACAAGCTTTATAGAAGCAGATGGGTTTGTTGATATTCCAGAAAACGTTGAGATACTCGAGGAAGGAGAGGAGGTAGATGTTATACTGTTCCGCTTTTAATTTCCAAATAACTTTTAAATGATCTCCTCATTATTAGGGTAGGTGAAAAGGAATGCTCGATATAAAGCTCATCCGTGAAAACCCGGATCTGGTAAAGGGTGACCTAATAAAGCGTGGAGAATTAGAAAAGCTCAAATGGATAGACGAGATTCTTGAACTCGATGAAAAGTGGAGAGAAAACTTAAAGAAAATTAATCTCCTCAGAAGAGAAAGAAACAGGCTTGCCGTGGAGATAGGAAAAAGAAAAAAGGCAGGAGAGCCTGTGGAAGAGCTTTTAGCAAAGAGCAACGAAATAGTAAAACAAATTGAGGAAATCGAAAGAGAAAACAGGGAAATCAAAGAAAAAATCGACTATTATCTCTGGCGCCTTCCCAATATAACCCACGAAAGCGTCCCCATAGGAAAAGACGATACAGAGAATGTTCCAATAAAATTCTGGGGCAAGGCAAGGGTATGGAAAGGTCACTTAGAGAGCTTTCTAGAGCAGAGCCAAGGAAAGATGGAGTATGAAGTGATTGAGTGGAAGCCACACCTTCATGCTGATCTGTTACCTAAACTTGGAGGGGCGGACTTTGAAAGGGCCGCAAAGGTAAGCGGTTCAAGGTTCTTCTACCTCTTAAACGAAATCGTCATCCTTGACCTTGCATTGATAAGGTTTGCCCTCGACAAGCTCATCGAAAAAGGATTTATCCCTGTAATACCGCCGTACATGGTCAGAAGATACGTGGAAGAAGGGGTTACCAGCTTTGATGACTTTGAAAACGTGATCTACAAAGTAGAGGGAGAAGACCTCTACCTAATACCAACTTCAGAGCATCCGCTTGCTGGTCTTCACGCAAACGAGATTCTTGATGGGAACGATTTACCTCTCCTCTACGCTGGGGTAAGCCCATGTTTCAGGAAAGAGGCAGGAACAGCTGGAAAAGACACTAAGGGAATCTTTAGGGTACACCAGTTCCATAAAGTTGAGCAGTTCGTATATTCAAAGCCAGAAGAAAGCTGGGAATGGCACGAAAAGCTCCTCCAGAATGCGGAAGAAATCTTTCAAGCCCTTGAGATTCCATACAGAGTTGTTAACATATGTACCGGAGACTTAGGCTATGTTGCGGCAAAGAAGTATGACATTGAAGCGTGGATGAGTGCACAAGGAAAGTTCAGAGAGGTTGTAAGCTGTTCAAACTGTACAGAATGGCAAGCGAGGAGATTAAACATAAGGTTTAGGGACAAGCCAAACGAAAAGCCGCGCTTCGTTCACACACTCAACTCAACGGCAATAGCTACATCAAGGGCGATAGTGGCAATAATAGAGAACTTCCAGGAGGAGGATGGAACAGTAAAGATACCAAAAGTTCTTTGGCCATACACAGGGTTTAAAGAAATAGTGCCGGTAGAGAAGAAAGAAAAGTGCTGCAAAGGTTAATCTCTGCTTTGGCTTTCCTTTAACAATTTCATTCCCTCTTTTACATCAACTTCGCCTTCAAAGCTATCCAGCTCAAGGTTCAAGGCTTTGAGAACCTTAAATTGAAAAACCGAGCCACGTTTGTTCACTCTTACCACAGTTGTAGCAAACTCTTCAAACATCGGAAGTATCATCGGTTCAGCCTTTTCAATCATGTCCAAGTTCAAGAAGTAGAATGTCTTTCTTCTCTCATCACCAACAAAGCTTAGCATAAAATTAACCAAGCTTAGGGTATCCCTCACGGAGCTTGAGTACAGTGCAAAGAGCTTTCCCACACCGACAACAATATTAACAACGTTTCCCTCCGAAAACAGACTTTCTAAGAGTTTTGCAATTTCCTTTTCTATAACGCTTTCCTCACTTATGGGAATTCTCCTAAGGACGTTACCGACCTCAAGCCTGCCCCCGAGCTTGATAACTTTGATATCATGAAAAACATTCACATCAAGGCCACTAAGCCTAGCATGCTCCATATAAATCTTTAGCGTGTCCAAAATATCCGTGACCACTACCATATACCCATTTTTCTTGGCCCAGCTAACCAAGCTATAGAGCCCAAACGAAGGGAAACCTATGCTGTTGTACTCAAGGAGCACAGTCTCACCAAACTTCGTTTTCTCCCAAATATTAACAACAGGGTGCTGCATCTTCCATCACCTTCGTTATAACTCAGCAAGAACATTAAAAAACGTTGCTATTTCTTCCGAAAGTTTTCCATTAGAGAAGTTAGGTAAGAAGTAAACGGCTTTTGAATTATTAAAGCCAAGTTTTGAAACTGTAAGAGGAGCTTGAAGAGGTTTCTTTAAAAATCCGAAGAGATAATGAGTGAAGAATGGGAAAGGCATCAGTGTCATGCATTGGCATCTTTCTTTTTCCTCCGTTCTTTCTTCTCTCTCAAATACGGGTACCTCATTATATGCCCACATTCCAAGCATTTTATAACGACGTGAGGCATTCTTTTCTGTCTCAACCTAACCCGAGCATTAACGCCGGGAACAAGAAAGGAATGACACCTCTTGCAGTACCTCCTTTTCCATTTCCTCGGCATTCTAACCTTGGCCTTTTGTTGCACTGCCAAGGCTATCTCAACATAGCGATTTGCCAGTTCTTTGTCATAGGGAAAGACTCTCTCAGCTAGGCTAAAAAGAATATCTATTCTTTCGAGGGCTATCCTTTTCTTTTCCCTCTGTTCCCTGCGCTTTATGAACTTTTTTGACATCTTCTCACTACTCCGGCTTTATCATCTTTAACCTACCTATGAACAGCTCATAAAGGTAGCCATCAGCAATAAGGCGTTCTATGACCTCCTCTGCATAGGAAGGCTTGAATCCATACTCCACCAGTGCCTTGTAAAACTCCTCCCTGCTAACAGAGCCATCTATTGAAGTAGCCTCCAAATCCATAAAGACCCTCAAAGCCATTACCAAACGTTTGTTTCTAAAGTCCCGCTCGATGTATTTCTCATAAATCTCCAACACCTTCAACATGTCTCTTTCTGAGATTTCGTTTATCCACATATCCACTATCTCTTGGTTCATATTTATAACGTCGCTTATGATGTGGGTGTTTATCTCGCCCTCAAATCGTGCCATTGAGCCGAGGAGGCGGAGGCTTAGGAGGTACCTCGTGTTTGTTTCGAATATCATCCCCTTAAGCCTTAAAGCGTCGAATTTTTCTCCGTATTCGCGGGCATTTCTAAAGACCCATCTTTCAAATCTTTCTCTAAACTTCTCTATCATTTTATCGGAAGGGTTAAGCGAGGGTATTTTTTCTTTTTCCAGAAATATTGTGGCTAGGAGATTGGGCATAAGTTGCTCCAGCTCCCGGTTTTTCTCCCATCCTATGGGTTCATTTACAATAAAAGGCGTTTCGGAAGTATAGGCCAAAGGATCCTCTGGAGAAATCCGTTTGTACACTTTTGGGGTCAGAAATACTGCTTGCTTTTTCTCAAAATATCCTCTAGCCCACTCTGCAACTGGAACTTCTTTTTTGAGGAGACTTTTGGTCGAGGGCGAGTAGTACCTGCCCCCTTCAAAGAAGAATGGAAGGTCAAGATCAAGATTATCATCTACAAAGGATTTTGCTTTTCCTTTTTTCAAGATAAGCTCTTCAGGAAAAAGGTTGATCAAATATCTCGAGGCTTCCCAAAGAGATTTTACAATTTTGAGGTCATTTTTAAGGGCAGAAAACGTCACGCCCTCTCCCCAGAATCTTCCACTACCAACTACCGAAGGAGAGGCAAAGAGAGAATAAAGAATAGCCTGCCTGAGCTCGTAATTGGCATTGATTGTCCCCTCTATGAGATTCTCCAGCTCTTCCTTTTTAAGGGCAAGCTCCTTATACTGAAGCCAGTAATTCTCAACACTGGCTTTTTCCAGAGAAGTAACATGTATAAGGCGCATGTTTCCGAAGGGATACGCATCCATAGTTCCTTCAATTTTAACGTACTCCCCACTCTTCAGTTCTGCATTTATCCTGCTCTTTTCGGTTATCTTTATAGCCACGTAAGGTCTAATATCGCTCTTTGAGAGCTCACTTGGGGAGAGAGGGGAGAGAAGATAGTACACTCCATCTTTCGGCACATTTGGAGGCGGTCTTAGGATCAAGAACCCCTCTACCTCTATAGGCTCCCCATTTTTATAGGATTGAATAACCCTCTGAAAGTCCCTAGCCCTTTTTGATGGGCTTATTGTCAATCTCTCAACACTTCTAAGCAATGCGTAGATCATCAGAGGAAATTCAACCGTAAACTTTATAAAGCCTGTGCTGAGAGTTAGTATCGGTACGGCGGTCATAGCGGCGGGGTCACACCCGGACTCGTTTCGACCCCGGAAGTTAAGCCCGCCAGCGATCCCGGGTGTACTGCCCTCCGAGAGGGGGCGGGAAACCGGGGACGCCGCCGGCCACTCAACAAACTTTTTCTGAGAGTTCTCAAGAACAGATGAAACAAATTATAAATTACGGTATTGCTCTTTGGAAAAATTGTAAAAATTAAAAAGAAGTCACTCTTCTCTTTCACAAAGCTCAAGGAGAACTCCACCAACACTCTTCGGGTGTATAAAAGCTATTTTAGCCCCACCTGCTCCTATTCTAGGCTTTTCATCAATGAGTCTGAACCCCTTTTCTTTGAGCTTCTCTAGGTGCTCCTCAATGTTGTCAACGCCGAGAGCAATGTGGTGTATGCCTTCTCCTCTCTTTTCGATAAACTTCGCTATTGGTGAGTCTTCTGCAGTTGCCTCTAAGAGCTCAATCCTCGTTTCACCGGCGTGGAAAATAGCAGTCCTAACTTTTTGATCCGGAACTTCCTCAATCTCCTCAACCTTTAACCCGAGATTTTCCCAAATCTTAATAGCTTCCTCAAGGTTCCTAACGGCAATTCCAATATGGTCAACTTTCTTTATCATACTTTCACCCCCAAGGCTTTCTCTAAAACAAGATCAGCAGCAGAATAAGGATCAATCTCTCTGTTGGCAATCTTCTCTATGAGCTGAGATATCTCATTATCCCCCATCATTTCCCCAATTTTCCTTGCGATAGTGCTCGAAACGATTGCTTTGATCTCTTCTTCCACTCTGAATTTTCTTTTCTTTTCGATTTCCCCACTCTCCAACAAAAAGTCCCTGTGTTTGTTGATGGCTTCCCAAAGCTGATCGATCCCTTTATTGGTAAAAGCAACGGTGGAAACTATTGGCGGCCTCCAGCCCCTTTTCTCCCATTTCTCCTTTTCAAGATCGAGCATCAGCTCAAGTTCGAATATTGTAGCCTCCGCGCCTTCTTTATCAGCTTTGTTGACCACAAAGATATCCGCTATCTCCATAAGCCCCGCTTTTATGGCTTGAATGTCATCTCCTAAGCCTGGAACGGTGACCAAAACTACCGTATCGGCGGTTTTTACAATATCCACCTCAATCTGCCCCACACCAACGGTTTCTACAAAAATAACATCACAGCCGTAGGCATCAAGTATTTTTATAGCATCGTTGGTTGCCTTTGCCAATCCCCCGAGAGAGCCCCTTGTTGCCATGCTCCTTATAAATACGCCCGGGTCTGTGGAGTGCCTTTGCATTCTTATCCTATCTCCAAGAAGAGCCCCTCCAGTGAACGGAGATGTAGGGTCTATGGCTATAACTCCCACTATTTTCCCTTCTTCCCTGGCTTTTTTTATGAGCTTATCAACTAGAGTCGACTTTCCAGAGCCAGGGGGGCCGGTTATTCCAACGATATAGGCGTTTCCGGTATATGGGTAAATCTTCTTGACTATTTCCCTTGCTTTTTCTTCATCGTTTTCTACTAAAGTTATCAGCCTTGCAGTTGCCCTCTTATCTCCTTTAAGCATTCTCTCAATTAGCTCGTCTATCATATTTATCACTTGGATTAATTATCCAAAAAAGAAAATATAAACCTTAGCTTTCTCCCCTGAACTTCTTGAGCTTTGGAACGTTCTCATCGATGAACTTGATGATCTCTTCAATTGAACTTCCAGGGCCGAAAACCCTTGCAACACCCATTTTTTCAAGCTCTTGAGCATCGTCAGGGGGTATTATACCTCCGGCAAGCACGAGTATATCTTCATTCGGTTTTATACCTTTCTCCTCAAGAAGCCTGAGAATCTTTGGGATGAGAACCATGTGTGCTCCGGAAAGAATGCTCAACCCAAGAACATCTATATCCTCTTGTATGACGCTTTCTACTATCTGCTCGGGCGTTTGTCTTATTCCAGTATAGATGACCTCAAAACCCGCATCCCTAAGTGCCCTCGCTATGACCTTTGCCCCTCTATCGTGACCATCCAGTCCCGGCTTTGCTATTAGAACCCTAACCTTCGAACGCTCGACCATATTCACCACCGACTTTCATTAGAGTAAAATAGTATTTAAAGGTTGTCAAACCTAAAGGTTGGGGTTTACATTGGATATTTTATCCAAAAAAGTGCAAGGCTTTTAAATTTTTAAGCGGATGAGATACGGGAGCTAAGATGATGGACCTCCACACCCATACGAGGTTTTCTGATGGAATCGGTTACATAAGGGACAATATTGCCGAGGCTGAGAGGAAGGGACTAAAGATTGTTGGAATCAGCGATCACGTGCATTTCTTTACTCCTCACCTGCTCAACTCATACCTTTCCCTTATAGATCAAGCCAAAAAAGAAAGCGAGATAACTGTTCTGGCTGGGATAGAGGCCAATATTCTCCCGGAAGGGGTTGATATAAACGACGACTTTAGAAAAAAGCTCGACTATGTAATAGCCTCCGTTCACCTTTACTTCGACCCAGGGAGGTATGATGAATATCTCGAACTCATAAAACTCGCCCTTCAGGACGAGAATGTCGATATAATAGGACACTTTGGGAATGTCTTTCCCTATGTGGGCTATCCTTCGATTGAAGAATATAAAGAGATAGTCGAGCTGGCAGAAAAACATGGGAAGGCTTTTGAGATAAGCTCCCGATACAGAGTGCCGGAGTTAGACTTCATAAAGCTGTGCATCCAGAAGGGAGTAAAACTAACATTCGCAAGCGATGCCCATCAGCCAAGAGATGTTGGAAACATAAGCTGGAGCTTAAAAGCGTTCAAAAGAGCCGGAGGCAAAAAGGAGGATTTACTCTTTTCAGAGCTCTTATGAAAGTTTAAATCCAAGTTTTCTAAGCTCAAGGATTATTTTCATCGGAAAGCCGACAACGTTGTAGTAATCACCTTTTATCCCTTCCACCAGAATTCCTCCTTTCCCTTGGATTCCATAGGCACCTGCCTTGTCAAGGGGTTCGCCTGTAGCGACGTACCATTCTATCTCTTCTTCGCTGAGCTCCCTAAACTTAACCTCTGTGACCACATAACCTGTAATCTCACTCTCTTTATGGATAATGCAGTAACCAGTTATGACCTTGTGTATTCTTCCGCTTAAAGCTCTGAGCATTTCCTTTGCTTCTTCCTTATTCTTTGGCTTTCCAAGGATTTTGCCGTCCAAGACGACGATGGTATCTGCTCCTATTACCGTGCCTCCATATCGGGAGTAAACATCACGGGCTTTTTTCTTTGCCACCTCTACAGCATGCTCTGCCGGGTCTAAAGCTTTAGATTCCTCACTAACGTTGCTCGGGATGACGTCAAAAGCATCAAAGAACTTTGCAAGTATTTCCCTTCTCCTTGGACTTTGAGACGCTAAGATTAGCCTCATCAAAAGGCACTTAAAGGATGAAAATATAAAAATTTCGGGCGATGAGGACAATTTCGCTAGCTGAGTAATGATGAGTACCCTCGCAACCGAGCCAAAAAGAGAATTAAAGAGAAGCCCAGAGCTCTATTCCCGCATCTAGCACTCTCTTGAGCTCTTTACCAATTGGTGTGTTTTTGTTAACCTTTACAAGCCCCTTTCTTGAAGGCGTTGCGGTGAATATGTACTGCTCACCTGCAAAGAACTTAAGGGGTTTCTTAGCAAAATCGGGTGAAACTCTAAGGACTATTTGCTTTTTCTTTTCTTCTGCCTCCACAGGTATCTTTTCTTTGGGCATTTCCGCGAGCTTTTCGTCAAAGCTTCTTACATCGATACTTATGCCAAGCTTTTTCTCTATTTCGCTTATTCTCTTGCCCTTCTTCCCTATTATTGCCGGGATGTCGAACTCATCTGCGTATATTATAGCCTTGTGTGGACTTGCAAGCTCAACTTCCGTGTAAACGTCGGGAAGGAACTTCTTGATCTCCTGTTTAAGCTTTTTCTCCGCAAGTTTCATTGCCGGCGGCTTCTCTTTTTTCTTTACTGGAACAACGCTTATCTCTTCTCCATAGGTGTAAATCTCGTATTCAAGTTCACCCGTCATGAAGTCCCTGACCTCTATAACCGGTCTCGCTAAGTCCTCTTCAGTCATCCCACTTGGCACCTTAACCTTATACTCCAGAGTCAGAACTTTATCAACATTCCCCGCTTTTATGAATATCACTGTATCAACTATTTGAGGGATCATTCCAAGCTCCACCCTTCCAATAAACCTCTGAATGGCATCTATAGGCTTTGTAGCGTGTACAACGCCTATCATTCCAACTCCCGCAAGCCTTAGGTCAGCATAGATCTTGAAGTCACTCGTCTTTCTCATCTCGTCAAATATGGTGTAATCTGGTCTCACAAGCAATAGAACATCCCCTGTTTTTTCCATTCTTCCCCCAAGTGCTGTATACTGGGTTATCTTTTCACTAACCTGAAGGTCTCTGGGTTTTTCCATTGTCTTAACTATCTTACCCATAGAGGCATAGTACTCAGCTAAAGCCTGTGCAAAAGTTGTCTTTCCCTCTCCAGGCGCACCAGCTATAAGTATTCCCTCCGCTTTGTCGGTTAAACGTTCTAAGAGCTTTTCTGGGAGGTCGTAGTCCTCTATGCTCAATTTGGTTATTGGCCTTACAGCTGTAATCTCTATTCTATCGGCAAACGGAGGCTTTGCTATAACTATACGGTAGTTCCTCAACTGAACAACAGTAGCTCCTGGCTCATCAAGCTCTATAAACGACTCTGGGTCTCTCTTAGCCCTCTCGACTATGTCATCCGCTATCTCCTCAAGCTCCTTATCCGTAAGCTCCTCATCCCTTATGGGAACAAGCCTCCATTGACCGGGCTTTCCTTTCTTTGCCAATGGCTTTACTCCGGCTTTAAGGTGAACGCTCATTGTGTGCTCATCAAAAAAGTCCTCAAGTCTGTGCTTGACCTCTTTTCTGCTCTCCAAGTAGATTACCTCAATGCCCTTGGCTATGGCAATATCCCTCTGCACCTGATCACCGGTTATAAGGATTGCGTTAAGCTCTCTGGCAACTTCTCTTATCATGTGGTCAATTTCCCCAGCCTTTGCCCTTCTAATTTGCCACAAATCCGGCCTTTCACCGTAGAATTCTAAAAGGATCTTATCTTCATCGGCAAGCTTTCTAAGTTTTTTTAACTCTTCCAATCCAGTGTGCCCTATAGCCTTGCCCTCATTTGCCTGATGCTCGATCTCAGCAACGACGGCCTCAGGAATAATTACCTTAACCTTTTCGTTAATCCTATTGAGGTATTGAGTGAGCCTCCCATCGACTATAACACTCGTGTCTGCAACAAATACCCTCATTTTTCTCACCTTCCCATTGCTGGTCTCTCCACTTATAACCTTTTGGTAAAAGTTCATAAAGGTTTAGGAGAATTATAGTGGGGAATAAACATGGGGAGAATAATCTCAATAGCTTCTGGAAAAGGAGGTACCGGAAAAACAACCATTACAGCAAACCTTGCGATTGCTCTAGGAAAGTTGGGAAAAAAAGTATGCGCGGTTGATGCGGATTTGACTATGGCAAACCTAAGCCTGCATTTTGGATTAGACGATGCTGGAAGAACTATTCACGATGTGTTAATTGAAGGGGAAGACATAAGAAAAGCTGTCCATACCACGAAGTACGAGCTCGTGTACGTAGTCCCAGCTGCAGTGGATTGGGAGCACGTTGCTAAAGCAGATCCTAGAGATCTACCAAAGGTGATCCCCAAGCTAAAGGAGGATTTTGATTACATCCTTATAGACTGTCCAGCGGGGCTGCAAATAGATGCCATGAGTGCCATGCTGAGTGGGGAGGAGATTATCCTAGTAACTAATCCGGAGATAGCAAGCCTCAGCGACACAATGAAAGTAGGGATAGTGCTGAAGAAAGCTGGGCGAGAAGTTTTGGGGTTTATACTTAACAGGTACGGTGGACATAAAAACGACATACCCCCAGAAGCCGCCGAAGAGGTTATGGAGTTTCCTCTCTTGGCAGTTATTCCTGAAGATCCAAAAGTAAGGGAAGCAGCACTGGAAGGAATGCCCGTAGTAGTATATGCTCCAGATTCAAAAGCCTCAAAAGCATTTTTTGAACTTGCGGAGAAGATTGTAGGGATGGAATCAGGGAGACAATGGTGGATGGAGTGATAGTGGTATTCGTTGGAACCGCTGGAAGCGGAAAAACCACTCTAACAGGAGAATTTGGGAAGTTTTTGGAAGAGAACGAGAAGAGGGTAGCATATATCAACTTAGATACGGGAGTCAAGACCCTTCCCTACACCCCTACAGTGGATGTTAGAGAGCATATAACCGTGGAAGAGCTTATGAAAAAGGGTTACGGGCCCAATGGGGCTATTGTGGAAAGCTATGACTTTTTGATGGACTATCTCGACGAATACGTTGAAAAAATACTAGAGCTGGAAAAAGAAAACGACTACGTTCTTATAGATACCCCAGGCCAGATGGAAACGTTTCTCTTCCATGATTTTGGGGTTAAGCTAATGGAAAACCTCCCAACTCCGCTTGTTGTATACTTATTTGATCCCACAATACTAAGAAAACCTCATGATTACTGCTTTGTTAGGTTTTTTGCCCTTTTGATAGACCTTCGGCTTGGTGCAACAACCGTACCAGCTCTTAACAAGGTGGACCTTATCAGAGATTTGGAAAAGATAAAAAGGTATCTAGAGGATGTTGAATATCTCTCAGCTCGTTTAAAGCTTGACAGTTCAATGCAGGGACTTTTGGCGTACAAGCTATGTAAATTTTTACCCGAAGTCTCACCCCCGGTTAGGGTGCTCTATCTATCCGCAAAAACGAGAATCGGATTCGATGAACTTGAGACGGTGGCTTATGAACACTACTGCACCTGTGGGGATTTAACATAAGTTCAGCAGAAAAAATTAGAACAGAACTTTCATTCAAGAAATTTTTCCTAAAATGAATTCTTCTTCAGGAAGAAACCGGGAAGGTTTTTATTGGCAGATAAACAAGAGATTCTGGTGAGAAAAGTGTGTCTCATCGCGGGAGGGATAGGAAAACATCTAAAACCCAAGCTTATAGCAATGATGCGATCTGGAAAACATAGGGGTAGGGATTCTTTTGGTGTGTGGACTGATGAAGGGGTGTTGAAGAGCGAGGATTTTTCCAAAATTGGTGAAATTCCAGACGGCAGTATAGGGCTCCTCCAGTGCCGTTTAGCCATGACAGGTTCAAAGAGCTTTACTCAGCCATTTTTCAATAATTTTGTCCTAGTCCACAATGGAGAGATATACAACCACAGGCAAATAAGAGAGTTTTTGGAGAGAAGGGGGGTTGGATTCGAGAGTGATGTCGATACGGAAGTGATTCTGCGCTTCTTGGAGTTTCAAATTGAGAGGGGCAATTCCATAGCTGAGAGCGTGAAAAGCTTAATGAGAATCTTAAACGGAGATTACGCCGTAGCATTTTCCGATAAAGAAAACATCTATCTTTTTAGAGACCCAATTGGGATTAGACCTCTCTATTATTCTCAGAACGGCTTCTTTGCCTCGGAAAAGAAAGTTCTTTGGAGCATAGGAGAAAGAGCAATCCCCGTAAATCCAGGAGAGCTCGTTAAAATATCTAGGAAGGGCATTGAACGAGTTCAGCTCTTTACACTCTCAGAGCTAAAAGGAAAACCTTTTTCCTATGAAAGGGCAAAGCTAAGCATAAGGAAAAGCCTGGAATATGCAGTAAGAATTAGGAGTGCAAAAAAGGTAGGGGTGTTGTTTTCAGGAGGGCTAGATAGTTCTTTAATAGCCCTTCTTGCTTCAAAATACTCAGATGTTATCCTTTACACGGCGGGGGCAGAAGGGAGTCAAGACTTAGAGTGGGCTAGAAAAGTTAGTGAGAAACTTGGCCTGAAGCTTAGGGAGTACGTATTTGATCTCGATGACGTAAAAAACTCTCTTGAAAAAGTTATGTTTGCCATAGAAGAGCCCAACCCCATGAACCTCGCGATAGGAATCCCAATCTACTTCGCAACAAAACTTGCCGGTGAAGACAACACCAAAGTTCTTTTAACCGGTCAAGGAGCCGATGAACTTTTTGGAGGGTATGCAAAATACCTTAGAGATCCTTCGCTAATGGAGAAAGATATTTTGGAGATGGGAGAAAGGAACCTTGCCAGAGATGACAAAATTGCCATGTTGAACAGCGTTGAAGGAAGGTTTCCGTTCTTAGATCTCAACGTCGTCAGAAGCGGGCTAAGAACACCTTTAGAGTACAAAATCCACAATGGGGTAAGAAAAGCTATCCTAAGGGAAGTAGCCCTTGAAATAGGTCTTCCCAAAGAAGTTGCATACAGAGAAAAGAAAGCCTGTCAATATGGAAGCAATGCACAAAAGATTCTCGAAAAGATAGCAAAGAAAGAGGGCCTGAGGTTATCTCAATTTGCCGAAAAAGTCTTTTATGAGGTTTTTGAACATACATAAACGGTTTTAAACTTTTTTTAACCCTCGCAAAGTCAAAAAGAGTTTTCGTAGCATTTGAATAAACAAACAAAGACAGAACAAAACGATTTCATGAAAAAAGCTTAAATAGGATTTTTTCACTATAATAAAGTGAGGTGATAAGCCATGGTGGCGAAAAAAGTGTTTGCATTGTTGTTTGGTGCCTTGCTCTTAGCGAGCATAATACCACTATCACAGGCACAGAGTCTTTCAATAGTTATTCTCGTAAGCGACAACGAGGCAGATTCAGCACTTGCAGAGGAACTTGCAGAAGTATTAAACGCAACCGTAGTAGTCACAACTTGGGGAGTGTATGACCCCAATGTCACGGCAGAGATTATGGAGAACGCCCCAGATAAAGTCATAATCATAGGCGGGCCCGATGCTGTGCCAAAAGATTACGAAACGGATCTAGGCGAGCTAGGAGTCTCATACGTTAGGTGGTATGGTGAAAACAGGTACGAAACCAATTTAGAAGTACTTAAAAAAGCTATTGAAGAGTATCCAGAGCTTTTTGAAGGTGTCAAAATAGTAATCGCTCACGGAAGAGACCTGGGAGCAATAAAACAAGCTAAAGGCATAGAAGGGAAGAAGTTTATCCTATACGTGGATAACAATCTAACAAATACAACTGAAATAATTGGTACTCTGCTCAAAACCAAGAGCGTAATAATAATCAAGAGCCATTTAATGGATAACAAAACTGCCGAAGAAATAAGAGAACGTGTTAGGGAGAGAGTCAGAGACGGAAACGTAACCGAAGAAGACGTAAATGTGACAGCTGAGATGGCATGGGAGGCAATACAAGTGGCTATTAACAGAACTGAAACGGCAAAAGAAATGCTCGATGATCTTCCAGTTCCAGCCGCTAAAAGACTAATTGAAATTGCCGAAAAGAAAATACAAATCGCAAACGAGAGCTACAATGAAGGAAACTATGGAAAAGCTTATGGACAAGCAATAGCTGCAAAGGCTCACGCAGAGGCGGTGATTAAGCTGGCCAGCAAGGAGTGGCAGAAGGTCATTCATGCAAGGGTTGACATCCAGCTCGAAAAGGAAGTACACAGGCTCGAAGTTAAAATAAAAGTTCTCGAAAAAGCTGGAATTGATGTAACTCAAATAAAAGAGAAGATAGATGCCGCAAAAGCCGCAATCCAAGCAGGAGATTACGACACTGCTAGAGAGCTCATCGAAGATGCCAAAAACATGTTAAGGGAAGCCTTTATGCAAGGAAAAGGCAAAATAAAGGAGAAGTACCTACCAGTAAATCCACCACGTGGAAAAGGTAGAGGCAGACCATAGAAAGGCTTTTTACTTCTCTTCTACATTTTTTATTCATGAGAATTTTGATTATGGGACATTATCCCCCTCACAAAGGAGGGGTCGCAAATCATACTGATAGCTTAGTTAAAGAGCTCAGAAAGCGGCATGAAGTGTACGTTCTCACTTATGGACCCATAAAACCCAGAGAGTTTGAGAAAGAGAGAGTTTATCAGGTTAAAGTTCCCCCAATCTTTGGTTTGAGAGGAATCCTATTTGCCCTCCTAGCTTTCTTGAAGATAGTTAAACTCCACAAAAAGCTGAATTTTGAGCTCATCCATGCCCACTATATTGGAACAACTAGCTATGCCGGGGTTCTCGCAAAGAAGAAACTGGGGATCCCTCTAATTGTAACGGCCCATGGAAGCGACCTTGACTTTATGTCAAACCTTCCGTTGGGGAGGTACTTTGTTAAGGATAGCATAGCAAAGAGCGATGTTATAATAGCTGTAAGCCACTACCTGAAAAAGAAAGCCCTCTCTCTTGGAGCAAAAAAGGTAAAAGTTATCCCAAACGGAATAAGGGCACTAAAGCTAAAGAGAGCAGTAAAACGATACATCACGTTCATCGGGGCACTAACCCCCTATAAAGACCCAAAAACGTTTATACGCCTTGCAGAATACTTTCCGGATGAGAAATTCCTAGTGGTTGGCGATGGTCCACTGATGGAAGAACTGAAAACCATGGCCCCTCCTAACGTCAAGTTTCTCGGTTATAGGGAGGATATTGATACCATACTCGCGGAGAGCAAAATGCTAATAGTTCCTTCCCTGAGAGAGGGATTTGGGCTTGTGATTGTTGAAGCTAATTCCCTTGGAGTGCCCGTAATTGGAAGGGCTGTTGGGGGAATAAAGGAGCTCATAAGGGATGGAAAAAATGGGTATCTCTTTAAAGACTTTGACGAGCTTATAGAAAGGGTGGAGCTTTTGCTCGATAACAAAAAAGCTTTAAAAATGGGTAAAATTGGAAGAAGAATCGGTGAAAAGTACACGTGGGAAAAAGTCGCTGAGAGAGTTGAGAGGGTTTACACGGAAGTTTTAGGTGAGGGACATGACGATAGTGATAAACATGCGAGAAGGCGTTGACTGGGAGAAAATCAAGATAGCTGCTAGGTTTATTAGAGAGGGGAAACTTGTTGCGTTTCCTACGGAGACGGTTTATGGATTGGGTGCAGATGCTCTAAATGAAAACGCTGTCAAAAGAATCTTCGAGGCAAAGGGGAGACCTCCGGATAATCCTTTGATAATTCACATAGCCGAGTTTGATCAGGTTTATGAGCTCGCAAGAGAAGTCCCTGAGAAAGCTAAAATGCTTGCAGAGAAGTTCTGGCCGGGGCCGTTGACAATAGTGCTCCCCAAAGGGGACAAAGTTCCCTATGCAACCACAGGCGGGTTAGAGACTGTGGCGATAAGAATGCCCGCTCATGAGATTGCCCTTGCGTTGATAAAGACAAGCAAAAGACCCATTGCTGCGCCTTCAGCCAATATAAGCGGAAAGCCAAGCCCCACTCTAGCGGAACACGTTGCCGACGACTTTTATGGAAGGATAGAGTGCATAATAGATGGGGGCGAGACAAAGATAGGGGTAGAATCAACGGTAATAGATCTAACCACAGAGCCTCCGATGCTCTTAAGACCTGGTGGGTTGCCTCTTGAGGAAATAGAGAGGGTAATCGGAAAAATAAAGATTCATCCAGCCGTAAAAGGGAAACCGGTAAAGCTGGCAAAAGCTCCCGGAATGAAGTACAAACACTACGCCCCAGAGGCTCAGGTTATAGTCATCGAAGGAGAGCGTAAAAGGGTTAAAGAGAAGATCAAGGAGCTTGTCAAAGAGTACAAAGCTCAGGGGATGAAAGTTGGTGTAATGGCCACCGGGGATTTCTATGAGGCAGACGCATATTTCAACATAGGGGAGAGCGAGGAAGAGATAGCAAGAAATCTATTTAAAGCCCTTAGAGAACTCGATAAGTCTGGAGTAGACATAATACTAGCTGAAGGGATTGAAGAGAGAGGATTAGGGCTTGCAGTTATGAATAGACTCAAGAAAGCGGCTGGATATAGAGTGATAAGGGTCTAATTTTTCGAAAATTTTTTGAGTTTTAATGTGTTCTATTGTCCATCGGAGAAAGCGTTAAATACACTGGGGTAGAATAGATAATTGCTAAAACCAGGTGAGGTGACCCTTTTGATAACTGGTATAATAAGGTCCAGTCCAGGTGAGCTTGAACTAGCTGGGAAAAGCTTGGTGACTAAGGGAGAGCTGAAAACCGGTATAAGACTTCTTATAAAGTCTGCGAGAGAGTATGAAAAACAAAAAAGAATTTTAGATGCTGCTCGGATTTACAGATACATTGGAGACCTCATTCTTAGTGCCAATCCACAGGCTTTGAAAGATGCCAGACCTTTTCTCCTTAAGAGTGCGTATTATTATTTGGATATTCTGGAAAGAGAAGTCGAAGCTGAGGATCCCAATTTAGAACTTCTTGACGAATTCTGCTCCAATACCCTCAGAATATTTGAAATTCTCGGTGAGAAAAATAAATTTGAAAAATACGCAAAGGAATTCGCAGTGATGTACAAATCCATGGGCGACACTCAAATGAAAAGGAAGAAAATCCAGAAGGCAATTGAGTCTTATGAAGCAGCATATAGGTACTACAAGATAATTCACGATTCAGCTGGTATTGAGGACATGGCAAGTATTTTGCTTGACCTCTATGGGAAAGGAGCGGAAATATTTGTGGCCAAGAAAGAATATCAAAAAGCGGGAGACACCTTTTTCAAGCTCGCCTTTATCGTTAAAGACGTTTTTGGTTATGATGAACACTTTATGGAACTCATGGAGAACGCGGGAAGAAACTACGAGAGAGCGGGAAGGGAATGGTACGCTGATGGAAATCTCTACTATACTTCAAAATCTTTTCTTAGCGCTGAGTATTCCTATTTATTAGCGGGGAACTCTCAAAGAACAAAGCTCATAGGTTTAAATACCACAAAAATGCTCTATCAGCTCGCAGGAGAATATAGAAAAGAGGGCTTTATGGAGGAGCTTGGAGACACCCTGCTAATGCTTGCTCAATCCCTCTTCGCTCTTGATAAGCTTCTGGAAGGCTTAAAGACTTACAAGAACCTCATCCTGGAAGTGGAAGCAACACTAGAACACAGATACAGAATAAGAAAAGCCCTTCTCCTCTATCTGGCCGCTAAGGAAAGAAGCAGAAACTACCTAGAATTTGTTGAGCATATGGACTTCTATGCAAAGAGAGAGGCTTATGCACAGGCAATAGAACTGGCAGAGCTCATCTTCGAGACAAGATATCCAGAAATTAAAAAAGGATTGCAAAAAGTAGAAGGATTCAGCCCAGAATAGCTTTCCTTCTATAGCCCCTCCTTCTGGCATCCCTCAAGAAAAATATCTCTTCAACAAGCTCTTTCTCCTTAAGAATCTTCAGAGCATAGCGAACAGTCCTTTCAGAAAGGTTTGTTTTTCTTGCAAGCTCCTTAGAGGATACCGGTCTGTCTTCTAAGGCATTAAATACCTGAAGCGCCGATTTTGGCAAAGCAAAGTAAATCCCCCCTCATCACAACCACCAAAAAAAGGAGGGAAAAGAGAGTTTATAAGAGTTTTGATAGAGGCAATTTCAAGTCTGCTGTCTTATGGTTACTCTTGGAAGAGGAATTGGATACGGAATTCTCATTTCTTTGGAAATTACCATTATCAGGGGGGTTATTTCATTAGTTACAAAGTTCACTATCTCCGCAAACATTTCTGGAGGGATTTTCTTTTCTTTTTCCCAACCATCAAGGATTTCATCTATCTGCTCTTTCTTGGGCGGCAGATAAAACACCGCTCCCTTTATTAGCGCCCTCGCAATCTCAGGGTTGTATCCGATCTGATAAGTGAAGAACACCTCAATGCCGTTTACTTTCCCAGAAGGAGTCTTTACTTCTCCCAATCTAACCTCCTCAATTTTTGGAGAGAGATTCACCTCAACCTTGCCAAGTATTCCCCCCTGCTTTTCAACTTCAATGTTCGTTATGTTAACACCTACAACGGGCATTTTTCCACCTCCTCCTAAAGATAAACATTGCCCTATTAAAGATTACCGATCGAATTTAAAAAGAACAATGACAAAAAGGATATCATGCCAAGAGAAAAGGTCGTTAGAGTGTGGGACGAGAGGGAAGTTGTGTATTCACCCAAGCGATGGAGAATCTTAAAAGAAAAGCGTGAAAAAGCCCTAAAAATAATGGAGAGACTGGAGCAATTTGAGCCTCATGTTTACGGGAGTGTGGCAAGGGGAGACGTCAGGAAAGATAGTGATATCGACATCGTGATCCCCTATAAGGTTCCCAGCTTCTTAATCGAGCTGAGCTTGGAAGGAATCCCATTTGAAAAGCGGAGAATTGTTATGGCTACACCTTGGCACTTAATAAAAGGCCATATTGAAATCGACGAAGAAACTACGATAACGTTTCCCCTTGTTGAGCCCAAGGATAGAGAGATCGAATTCTACAAATGGGGAGGTATGGTTGACCTCTGGGGGCTCAAAACAAACCTCCGGGTGCCGGGAGTTAACAAAAAGCTAATACTAATAGTTCCAACAGAAAAAGGACACATAGAGAGGGAAGTCATTGGGAGAGAGAGCGAGGTTGCAAAAATTCTTGGAGTGAGCATAGATATAGTCCAAGAAAGGGTTAAGATTCTAACCAGAAGGGATTCCATTGGGAGAACCGGAATCTACCTCAATGAGGAAGTTCCCGACTGGATGAGCTTTGAGGAAGCATTGAAAAGGATATCAGATAGAGATCCGAACGTTAGGAAAAGAGTCAGGGAAAGCGGTGGAATTTAAAAACACCTTGGCGAAAAATTTATAAAGCGTCTGCAATTGATTATCTACCGGGCTTGTGCGGTGGTAGTCTAGCCTGGCCTAGGACAGCGGCCTGCCACGCCGCGGGCCCGGGTTCAAATCCCGGCCACCGCACCAACTTTTTCTGAGCCAAGCAAATTTAAATCTTGGCATTTCGAGCATGTTGGAGGTAGTTAAATATAGAAATGAAAAAAAAGTATATGTAAGCTGGAGTGAAATACTCAATCTCTTCTCAATCCACGTGTTGCTATCATGTCCGCCTCTATTGCTTTGTATGCCTTGAGAAGTTCGTCTTCCGAAAGTTCAATTCCAAGAGCCACTGCAACATCCATATCGAATTCCAGTCTCAATTTGTTTGGCCTATATGGAATTACTGCGAATTCAAGCACTGCTTGATTCTTTCTTTCCGCAATCCAAAATTGTTCATATCTCTCTTCAAACTCCTCACTTATTTGCTTTGTCAGGGCAGGGAATTCCTTGTCTTTGTATTTATCGAAGACCTTTACCAAGTTCTCCACGTATTCCTCAGGTGGATAGAGCCTCATAGAATATAAATCTGGACCACGTATATCAACGAATCTTCCAGTTGTTTCCTCTTTCGAATTGAAGAAGTTTGCAAGAAAGAAAATTGAATTCATAAGAACTACCATAGCTTTTGCCCGTTTGGGGTTTTCTTCTGTTATGATCTTGAGCTGATCGGCAGGGACTATTTTCTCTTCTGAATAAAATGCTACAAGTTTTTGATTTGGAGAGAATGGGTTTATACGACGAGTCATTACTGTATTGGTGCTATTTCTCTCAATAGCCCTTCTTACACTTTCCCAGAATTTCTTATCTGTTTTTCCCTTGTATCCAGAGAGTTTTACTATCTCATCAAAGTGCTCGTAACTTTCCTTTGCCATGTAATCGTGCTTGCCGGTTATATCCATTGTATCAAGGCCTACAGGCGTTCTGAGTGCAGGAACGAAATGTTCACGTTTCATTCTGAATTCTGCAACACCAGCTGAGGTCGATGCTACAATCTCGTTTGGTGTTTCCTTTCTGAGTATCAAGAATGCTTGGTCTGTTCTTCCTTCTCCAATGTTACGTGTTATTGTGAGGATATTTGATGAGCCTCCAGAGAAGCGATATCCCTCCTTGAAGTATCCCTCTGGGAACTTCAGTAATTTCTTGTTTGCTTTGCTTATTATGTTGACGAGAGCGTCTTTTCCATCAAGCGTCGCACCGCTGATGAACACCATCAAGTTTTCGAAATGCCTTTCGATCTCTTCGAGAGTGTGTGCATCAATGTCCAGATCGCTACTTCTGTATCTCTCTTCCTTCTTTATAGTTTCTGCAATTCTTTTCACATCCTCCTCAGTTAGCTTATTGAGGTTCTTTTTGATCAGGCAGAATTTGACCTTATGGTTTTTTGGCCGTTTTTTTGGATCAACTTTCTTCGCTATTATGAGCACATCCCTATATTCCGACCATTCAGAGAACCCATAGTTTATCGTCGATTTTATTATATATAGCGGTAGCCATTTCGTGAAGACAAGCTCTCTCACTTTCTTCGTTTCACGTCCCCTGAGTATACTTATCGGGATAACCCCTCCAAAAGTCCCCCCTTCTTTGAGAAACACATCCGCAAGTGCTATAAAATGGCCCCAAAGTCCTACTTCTCCACCAACGACGTCCCTGAAGCGCTCCAAATCGACGTATCTTTTTATTCCTCGTTCTATTTTTGTAAATGGTGGATTCATAAGGACAACATCCATATGGGGTAGCAAGATGTTATATGCCGCACCGTTCACTTCAAAAGCCTTTGCTTGGTTCTGTTGACCACCTTTTCTCACGTTTACGAACTCCATAATACTACGATATCCAGGTTTTATCCTTGTGTCTGGAGACAGTTTGAGACTGTCTCCAAGTGCTATCTGGACTTTATTGATTGTGATACCTGGATTCATCGCTGCCAAATTTGCACCTGCAAGGTGCACTGAAAATGGCATTATATCAGCGCCATAGATTTGTTGTTCGCAGAATTTTTTGTGAGGGTCTCCTCTCTTACCCTTCTTTTTCCAAAGTTCCAGCTTGCGTTTATACGCTGCAGTGAGAATAGTTCCCGACCCACATGCTGGATCAAATACAGTTGCATTTTCATCCTCAATTGTTAGTTGAGCAAGCAGATCTGCTGCTATTGGGCGAGTATAGAATGCTGCCAATAACTTCCTGATTTTTTCTGGCATAAGTTCGTGGAATAGCCTTCCAGGTAGCTCATACCGAATCTTTTCAACTTTCAGACCCCAGATAAGTTTGAATGTGTCTTCGACGTATTGTTCTGGAATGACTTCGAGGACATTGAGTTCAAAAATTGGCTTGTAGTTTATTTCGAGAATTCTATCAAAAAGTGTTTGGGCAGTCTTTTTATCGACTTTTCTGAGGTCAACTCCTTTTGTTATAGTCGGGTGTTCAACAGAGTAGAGCCTCAGGAATAAAACTTGACTCAGAAATATATATGTTGCAAGAAATCTAAAGACCTCCTCTTTTTTTGCTTTACCACTTATACCAAAGAAAAGTTCTTCGTTGGTGATTATTCTCGTTATCTCGGTTTCAGTAAGCTTGATGCTATCCATTATGGACATCACATGTTCTTTGAGGACTGCGAGTACTGTTGACAGCGGGAACGTTGTTGGTATATTCTTTTCTATGGCTTTTCTGATCTCATAAAGGACATTTGAGAAAGAATCTCTTATTTCCATTGAAGGATTCATGACAAGGACATAAGTGGGGGCTGTTTCAACAAAATTTTCAAGTGCATCTTGATCGTATGGACTTATTTTTCGCACTTCCTCAGGGAAGAACACTATCATTCCATATTCTATGCCCGTATCACGTACATGGTCTTGATACTGGAGAATGGCGTCTATGACAAGTTTTGCTCGTTTGAGCGGATCTCCAATTTTTACACTTACTATCCATTTTTCTCCCAACCATTCAACAATCAAGTCAGGAACAGATTTGTATGAGATTTCTGATATTCCTTTCCCACCATGCCTTTCAAAAACTTTGACCATTGGTGTATAGAGAGATCTCTCTGTGACTTTACCTTTTTTCACTCTCCCCATTATATTCCACCATTCACAGGCATTTGAATGAAACTATAAAACAATTTTGTCCGCCAAAATGATGTAGAGTATTTTTCAAAAACAAACATGTAAAAGAAAAAGGGTCAGAAGTTAAGAGTATATAGTTCATCACGCATTCTCTTCAACCTTTCGAACTTCTCTTCGAGTCCTGTGTTTTCGATTATATCTCTGTTGTCTCGCACGGACATTCTACGTATTGTCAGCTCCTCTTCGAGTTCTGCGATTATTTTGTCAAACTCGTATTTCGCAAACAGCACTTTGAACTATCTCACCACAAAATCACCAAAACTTGCCAAGAAATCACCAAAAAGTAAAATTAAATTGAAAAATAGAGAAAGACAATCAGCCGGTAGCACCTTTTAGAGCATCCTTACATGCGCATCTCCTGACCTTTGGAATGTACTCCACAGCTTTCATCAAAAGGAGCTTTATCTCTTCGCTTTTTTGTTGCATGAGTTCCACAACCTCCGAATGGGTGAGCTTGGTCTTACTTATGCCAGCGGCATAGTTGGTAACAATGGCAACACTCGCATAGCACATCTCAAGTTCTCTAGCCAAGATTGCCTCAGGAGATTGAGTCATCCCTACCACATCAGCACCAAGGATTTTCAGCGCTCTAATCTCCGCCCTTGTTTCAAATCTTGGCCCCTCCATGGCGGCATAAGTCCCTCTTGGGTGATAGCTAAAACCTAGCTCCCTAGCAGCTCTTATTAAAGCCTCTCTAAGCTCTGGACAGTAGGGATCAGTAAAATCAATATGGGCAACAAACTTCCTTTCATGGGGCGAATCCTCCCCATCATAAAAAGTATAAACCCGGTTTTTTGTAAAATCAATTAGCTGATCAAGTATAACAAAATCTCCTGGCTTCATAGTCTCGTTTAAAGATCCTACTGCCGATGTCGCGAGTATTCTCTCAACGCCCAGCTCGTACAGCCCCCATATGTTGGCGCGGTAGTTTATCTTATGTGGCGGAACGCTGTGCTTCTCTCCATGCCTTGCCAAAAACGCAATCTCTTCGCCCTTATACGTTCCAATTTTTACCTTAATGTCCCCATAAGGAGTCTCAACCCTCTCTTCCCTAACGTTTTCCAGAAGCTTTGGATCGTAAACCCCAGATCCACCTATTATCGCTATCCTCACCACAAGCATCACCAGAAAAAGTTGGAAGAAAAGAATTTAAAGCTAATGTCATTCCTTAGATTCCTCTTCGGCTGCAAGCCTTAGAACCTTAATCAATATCTCTGCCAAAAGTCTTGAATTCCATTTTAGGTCTCTGACATTCTTTACGGTCTCTATGGCTTTATCCAAATCATCTTCCTTTAGATAACCCAAGGCAATTTCTCCGAATGCCAAGGAGCGCAGATAGCTATCTTGTATTTTGTTTGCGTATTTTAATGCTTTCTCTTTTTCTCCAGCCCTCGTTAAAAATGACACCACCTTTACCTGCACGCTCTCATCAGGCACTTTTTCTGCAATTCTCTCCACTAGCTCGATGTACTCTCTCCTCGGAGATTTTATGAGAATGTCGAGCAATTTCTTTGCAGCACTTACCAGTTCCTCCTCTTTTAGAAGTTCAAAGAACTTTGAAACGTGTTCTGGAGAGTCAACAAGCTCTTCTATGATTTCGTTGATGAACCTTTCCCTGTTTCCCTCAACAGTGTTAAAGATATCCAGGGCATTCATGACTTCTCCGCCTTTAATGTAGTACTTTATTATCTCCGATTTTGCCATAGAGCTCCAAGGTTCTTCAAGCAGTTCTTTTGAAACTTTGATTGCTTTAGCAAGCTGACCTTCAGATAGGTATCCCCTGATAATTGGAATAAGCATGCTGTTTCTCACTCTGCCGTCTTTGATTTTCATTGCATAAGAAACAGCTAAATCGTAGAGCTTGAGTTTTAACGCAGCTTCTATCATCTTTTCCAGAGCTCTATTCCGGACTTTAGAAGGCATACGTTCAACCAGTTCAAGAACTCTATTAAAGACCCTTGCAGCGGCGGCTTTGTTTGTTTCTCCTAGATAAGTGGCAAGCTGAATAAGCAAAAAAGCGAGCTCAGCTGCATCTTCAATTTCTTCTGCAGTCTCTAACGCTCTTCTAAAGGCATCCTTGTACTTTTCGTTACCCATGCGGAAAAGCTCAACTCCAATATTAGCATAGGTGAGTGCTCTAATTTTCGGGTCTGCTATTATACCGACGAGATCAAAAATATCACTAATTGTACTCTCTTTCATTGTTCATCATCACAAAAAATTTGATAAAGGAATATTTAACCATTTTGACAATTCTATTTTATACTCATAAAACAAAAGTCGGAAATGAATTCGTCAAAAAACGAATCAGCTGAGTTCATCATAAACTACACTGACAACCTCACCATCGTCCAATGAGACAAAGCTCACTTTTATCTTTTTGCCAGTTTTGGGATCTACTACAACAAAATCAGGCTTCTTAAGGTATTCACTTGAAGGAACACGCCAGACATCGTCGTAATGAAGTTTTAGCTCCTTCATGAACTTCTTTAAATCCTTTTTAATCATCGTCGGCATAGGTATCACCACTATATTATACAACTTTAAAGTATAAAAGCCTTTCTAATCGATGCTTGTCAAAAATAATATCGTCAAATGTCTATATACACAGCATGCTCCCTTGGGGTACCCCTAACTCCCTCGCTACCGGGCGGCATTTAGCCTTTAGAAGATAGAAAATGCGCTCATCCTTAATCTCGCTGAGAGTTTCAAAGTTCCCCTGCCCTTTTGCTATAATGACATCCGCTCTTCTGAAAATCTCCATGAATTCCTCTGAAACCTCTCCAAAGGGAACACCCACAATTCCAGAACCCGTTGAAATTATTGTCCCAATCTCATCAAATTTAGCAGCTTTTAAATCATCTACAGTTGCATCGTTTATTATCGGGGCTTCTTTTCCAGCAATGTAGATATCTAGGTGAGGAAAATTTTCCCGAATCTTTTTCAAGAAGAGCTTATCAAAGTATATCTCACCACAGTTATCAGTAAGGTACAACAAAACTTTGGCATTTTCAAGCCTTTTGAAGAGCTCTTCAGAGCGGTCTATGTAAAGCTCTTCTTTAATGAGCCTCATTATGTCTTCTTCAATCTTTTCCGGGGAGTATCCAACGGCAAAATCAATTACGTTACCCACTATTGCAAGCTTTAACGCTGTTTTAAGGTCAACTTCCATGATAGCTTCAATCTCATTCAAGACTCTCTCAGCCAACTTGTTGGAGGACTCTTTGTAGGCTTTAAACGGATCACGAACTCCAAGGAATTTGTAGAGATCAAAAAATATCTTGCTGGACACTATTGCAGGTATAGAATCTTCTTCAAGCTTTCCCATAAGCTTTGCACAGAAAACAGCGGCTTTCTTTCTTTTTGCTAAGTCTTCTGTGCTCATTTCAATTATCCTCTGGCACTGATTCGCGATACATGTGAAACATTCATAGTGAATCTTCATACCTATCCCATTAAAGTTTGCAATAGATTTAAAAAGCATTAACCGAACATTTGTTCGGTGAGGACAATGGAGGTAATAGACAAGGCAAAATTCGGAAGGTTTCATTACATTCTTCTAGCCATCCTCGGAACGGTGTGGGCATTCATAGCAATAAACACCCTTTCCGTGAGCTTTGTGATTCCTTTGTTAAGCAAGGAACCGGCATTTCAGGGGAGTCTGAGCAAACTTGGAGCAATGGGATCCGCAGCACTGTGGGGGATGCTCTTCGGTGCATGGTTTTTCGGAACAGTTGCCGACTACATAGGAAGAAAAAACGCCTTAACATTGGCAGTTTCGCTTTTTGGATTGGGAAGCATTGCGAGTAGTTTCGCTAATAGCTTGAATCAGCTTATAGCACTTAGGTTTATAGTTGGGCTAGGTCTAGGGGGAGCTCTGCCGGTTGCAAGCTCCTATTTCGCCGAGTTCATGCCCGCAAAAATTAGGGGGGCTATGATATCTATCCTAGAAAGCTTCTGGGCTATTGGTACTATAATAATTGGAATAGTTGCAATCCTCCTAAAAGCCAGCTGGAGAAGCATTCTCCTGTTTGGTGGAAGTGTGTTGCTGTTGCTCCCAATAATACTCTGGCTTCCGGAGTCTCCGAGGTTTTTGGCCCTTAAAGGAAAAACAAAAGAAGCTGAAAGGGTTATAGAAAGAATACTTGGGAGAAAAGCAGAGATCAAGGTGCAAGAGGGCAAGCAAGCAAAGATAACAATAATAGAGCTCTGGAAAAAGTACGGCAAAATAACTTTAATGCTCTCAATTGCATGGTTCAGCATAGCCTTTGCTTATTACGGATTCTTCATATGGCTTCCAAGGTTCTTAGCAGCGACTTTGAAGATAACCGTCTTTAAGAGCTTCCAATACTTTATAATAACCGCCGTAGCCCAGCTACCGGGATACTGGAGTGCAGCTTATCTTCTCGAGAGGATAGGAAGAAAGAAAACGCTCTCTACATATCTGCTGCTCTCTGGCTTGGCTGGAGTCATGTTTTACCACTATGCAAGTTCAGGGAAAGTTTACATGATACTGACAAGCGCGGTCCTCTTCAGCTTCTTCAATCTCGGAGCATGGGGAGCTATATACGCCTATACCCCCGAACTCTATCCAACTGAAGTTAGAGGAACTGGAACAGGATGGGCAGGGGCAATGGCAAGAATTGGAGGAGGATTGGCACCAATATTAGCAGGAAAGATCATGGAGACTTCAACCGTTGGGGTGGCTGTGCTTGTAATTGCTGTGATTTCAATTATAGGGGCTTTGGACGTCCTTACTCTCGGGAAAGAAACTAAAGGAGTGGAGTTAGTATAGATAATCAAGGAATGCAAGCTCCTCAACTACGGGCTTTCTTTTTCTCTTTTCGAACTCCCTCATGTAAAGGTAATCATAAAGCTTTGATATCATATCCATTTCTCTCACCTCCTTTCTTTTTTGGGTTTTCTCTCGAATATAAATAAATTAATTTCCTTTAAAAACATTTTCAGACCTTTTTTAGCTATGAATGAGCAGAAGAATGCAAAACTCTCAGAAAAACTGCTGAATGACCGTGTTTAAAGTTTAATGTATATATATGAGCAATCAAAGCGACTTTCCAAAGGTTTCTTTTATTAAATGGACACACCAGTACAAAGATCGAAGAGCTAAGGATTATAAACCTAGGGACAGCTCTACATATGGTGGAGGAAAATGGTATTAGATAAGCTCGGTCAGTCACTCAACAACGCCCTAAGAAAACTTGCGCGTGCAAGTACCGTTGATGAAGCTCTTGTGAGAGAGGTAGTTAGGGACATTCAGAGGGCTTTACTTACGAGTGATGTTAACGTTCGTCTAGTTCTTGATCTCACCAAGAAAATTGAGAAGAGAGCTTTAGAAGAAAAGCCACCTGCTGGAGTTTCCAAAAAGGAACATATAATCAAAATAGTCTATGAAGAACTGACCAATTTTTTGGGAAAAGAGGCAAAGCCCATAGAGATAAAAGAAAAGCCTACTATTCTCCTAACGGTTGGTATTCAGGGATCAGGGAAAACCACAAGCGTGGCAAAGCTCGCGAGATATTTCCAAAAGCATGGATATAAAGTAGGCTTGGTATGTTCGGACACCTGGCGTCCAGGTGCTTATTTCCAGTTAAAACAATTGGTAGAGCCGTATGGAATTGAGGTTTTTGGAGACCCCGAAGAAAAAGACGCAGTAAAGCTTGCCAAAGAGGGAGTGGAGTACTTCAAAAAGAAGGGCGTAGATGTGATAATAGTGGACTCCGCAGGAAGGCACAAGGAAGAGAAAGGACTCATAGAAGAGATGAAGCAAATAAGCGAAGCGATAAATCCCCATGAGGTCATCCTCGTAATCGACGGAACAATTGGACAGCAAGCGTATAATCAGGCATTGGCTTTTAAGGAGGCAACTCCCATAGGGTCGATAATTGTAACCAAGCTAGACGGTTCAGCCAAAGGTGGAGGGGCTCTTTCCGCTGTTGTAGCAACTGGAGCCCCAATAAAGTTCATTGGTGTTGGTGAGAAGATAGATGACTTAGAACCTTTTGATCCAAAGCGCTTTGTTTCAAGGCTCTTAGGATTGGGGGACATTCAAGGGTTGCTGGAGAAGTTCGAGGAACTTAGCAAGGAGGCTGAATTCAAAGAAGAAGACGTTGAAAAGTTCTTAAGAGGGAAGTTTAACCTCAAAGACATGTATGCTCAGTTAGAAGCTATGAGAAAAATGGGGCCACTCCAGCAGATACTAAAGATGATCCCGGGAATGGGTTATTCTATCCCAGATGAAGTAATTAAGGTGAGTGAAGAGAGACTGAAAAAATTCAAGGTAATCATGGATTCCATGACTGAAGAAGAGCTCGAAAATCCCGAGATAATAAACTACTCAAGGATCAAGAGAATAGCAAGGGGTTCTGGCACTAGTACAAAAGATGTAAAAGAACTGCTCAACCAGTATAAACAGATGAAAAAATTCTTTAAGGGTATGGACAAAAGGAAATTGGCTAAGATGGCCAAGAAGTTTAACTTTGGAGGGTTGGGCATATGATGGAGGCATTTGTTTTAATTATTGTAAAGCCCGGAAATGAAGACCTGGTATATGAAAAGCTGAAGGACATCCCACAAGTGAAGGAGATATACAAAGTCTATGGAGAATACGACATAATTATACGAGTTGAAATTGAGAACATTAAAGAGTTAGACAGCTTCCATGACGAGATTTTAAGGAAAATAAGAGAAATAGAGATGACCGAAACACTAATAGCAAGCTCTTACGGGAGCTGAGGTGATAAAAAAGTGGAGAAGAGGTGGGTAGCGACAATAAATTTAGAAACCCTGCAAATTAAAAGCGATCCCTCTTTTAAATTTAAATGCCTTCAGTGTGCCAACTGCTGCATAAACCTTGAGATACCCCTCAGAGATGAGGATATAACAAGAATAGAGGATTTGGGATTTAACGCGTGGGAGTTCGTGGATTATGAGAAAATGTTCTACAGGGGAGATAAGTTTTTGGGATACGGACTTAAGAAGAGACCGTTTGACGATGGCTGTGTCTTCCTTGGAGAAGATGGAAAGTGCAAGATTTACTCCAAACGGCCATTGGCATGTAAGCTTTATCCCTTTATTCTAATCAAGCACGGACTCGTTATTGAGGTATACGTAAAGGAAGATCCATTCTGTAAGGGAATTAATCATCCAGATGGAGAACATGTAGACCTAGATTTTGTTATGAAGTATTTTGGTGAGGTAATTTCAGAATACCGGCAAAAAATGGGAATCTCCAATCACCAGAATAAACCAGCAAATCTTATAATTTGACCATAAACCGAAACCTATTTATACATTTTCTTGTCAATATTATCTCACCAGCAGGAGGTGGGAGCTTGAGTCAGATAGAGGCAGTTAAAGAGAAACTCCGTGTCATCAGGATTTTAAGGCTCTTAAAAAAGAGCTACACATATGAAGAACTCTCAAGGATCACTGGACTTCCAATAACGGTGCTCAACAGATATGTGAGGGGAAAAGTCCTTCCAAGCACGCAGCGTGCCAAAGAGCTAATAAAGGTTCTCTCCCCATACGTAAACCTTGAAGAGGAGGTTAAGAAGAGAATAGTTTTTGATAAACATGGATTGTTTGATAACTTGAAAATTCTCAGCGATACAGACCTAATGAGCCTTATTGCTGAGAGCGTTGCCTCAAGGTACATGGAGATGGACATAGACAAAATACTAACGGCGGCTACGGATGGAATCCCTCTGGCAATTCACATCGGAAACGAACTTGGGGTAGATGTCGTCTACGCAAAGAAGAAGAAAGAAGTTGGAGTGGAAAAGTTTTACGAGGTAAATTATGTCTCAAGCTCTTCAGGAAGCGTTATGACGTTGTACCTCCCTTCTTGGGCAATTAAAAAGGGAGAGAGAGTTTTAATAGTTGACGATGTTGTGAGGAGTGGAGAAACCCAAAGAGCTCTCATAGAGATGTGCAAGCAGGCAAATGCAACACCTGCAGGAATGTTCTTCCTTATAAGTGCCGGCAATGCAATAGACAGGATAAAAGAGGAATACAACATCCCTGTGGACGTTATGGTAAGGCTTTGACCTTTATTATTTATTTGGAGGATTTAATATGGAAAATTTGGAGAATGAAGACAGGTTTATGATATACAATGTGGCTGGAAAGAGCATAATGGTGGAGGCAAAGCTCGGGGAGGAGTTTGACTTTATCTGCAGTGAGAAGGAATGTGGAGAGAGATTGGAACTGCACGGCGTTATAAAGGTTGTAACCCCTCAAGAGTATCGAAAGGTTCTAAAGGCAACGCTAAACGAAAATGAGGAGTTTCAGGTTATAGAAACTCTAAATCCAATTCCACTAATATTTGAAGGCACGGTAAATGGGGAAAAAGTAAAGTTACCCGCTGAGACTGTGCAAAACTTGGCGAGGAGATTTGTGAGAAACTTCCTAGACCTCTAGCGTTAAATCTTCCTTTACAATGTCCATTGCGACATGGGTGTAAGTCTTTTCCACACCATCTATCCTCAAAAGCTTCTTGACAAACCTGTTCATATCCTCTCTTCCCCTGAACTTTGCGATGACTATTATATCGTATTCCCCCGTAACATCGTAAACACAAGCAACATGGGGATCTTTGGCTATTTCCCTCTCAATCTCAATTATCCTCTTTCCCTGAGCTTTAACCCCGATTATCGTCGTAAGGTCATAGCCAAGTTTAGCGTAATCTAATTTTGGAGCAAACCCTCGGATAATCCCCTCTTCTTCAAGCCTCTTTATTCTGTTATACACCGTTCCCACAGCAACTCCTACTTTTTTCGCTATCTCCCTATATGAAAGTCGGGCATCTTCCTGAAGAATAGAGATTATTTTTCTGTCCAACTCATCCACCATCAGCCACACCAGAGAAAGTTTTGAAGGGAAGTTTAAATACCCTTTGATTTCCGTTAAATTATTTTGTTTAACAAAAGATTTATAAGCCAGTGAGAGAGGATAGGAAACGGGAGTGGACCGGTAGCCTAGCCAGGATAGGGCATCGGCCTCCTAAGCCGAGGGTCCGGGGTTCAAATCCCCGCCGGTCCGCCACAAGTTTGCTCTATTCTAAGACTCTCCTTAAGGCGTTCCACTCCTTCTCGTCCCAAGCATTCTTGTCCGCAACAACTATAAGAGCTCCATTGTTGGAAACCACGTAGTCTCTAACTGCGCTCAGCATCTTTGCTATTGAAGGGAATTCATTGTACAACCTTAAGAACTCCAAGCCTTCTATCAACACTATTCCCCTAAGATTGCTCCTTTTCATCTCGAAGATGTACCTATTGACCATGTCGGTTATCTTGTACAGATCGGTGGGGTAGATTCCATTTGGCCTTTCTATAGTGGTGAAGATGAAGGAATTCCACTTTTCAGATGGCCTTAAGCTCCGCAGAAAAGCAAGAACTGGATAATCTTTCAACTGTGTTTTAATTTGTTTAAACCCTTCTGGTGGAATAATAAGAACTCCTTCAAGCTCCGGAAATTCTGCAACTCTTATATCCTCATTTTTGATGAAACGCGGGCTGGAAACTATTTTGTAATAAAAGTAGAACAAACTTGCACCAACTGCTAAAGCGACTATCTGTCCTACACTCCACAATTGGGGAATCTTAGTCTTAGAAAATAAAGGATAAATTGCAGAGGCAACACCTGAAATCATGAGGGCAATTCCCAATCCCTTTCCATCTCTGCCGTAATATGGGGAGAGAGTTTCAATCGCTATGGCACCAAGTATCACCGTCAAAAGTCCTCCAAATATATACCCATCTTCAGGGTTTCTTTCAATAATGCTCTCCCCTATGCCAAAAAGAGCTATAACAAGGGGCTGAACTATAACGCCTGCCTTGGGAATTGGAACGTTAGCCTCTTCCTTAAGCATAGAAAAGAGACCAAGGGTAAAGAGGGCAAAAGCTAAAGAGACTAAAGCGTTTTCGATCTTTATATTAATAAGCCCGAAGGTTGCCGTTGGAATTGCAGAAATCCACGAAAGTGCGAAGAATAGGGCAGACTTCCGTCTACTTTTGTAATAGGCATACAAAAACAGTAAAACTGCTCCGATCCTTATTATAAATGCCCCTATAATACTTACTTCAAGTGGATGTATCATGGGGCTCCCAAATACCGAATAAATGTTCGATGATTATAAGGTTTTCCGTTTTGTCTCAGATGTGATGGCCCTCATCACCCTTCAGTGCCGGGCCTCGACCATCATCGACGTTTATATATCCTTCAGAAACTTAAAGAGTTTTTCGACAAAGTTAAAAACCCATGTAGGAATTCTTCTCCGGTGATGCTCATGATCAAAGTGAGGGTAATCGGAAGAAAAATCGAGAGAGAGCTGGAGTATCAGAAGGGAATGAAAGTCAAAGACGTCCTTAGGGCTGTTGGATTCAACACGGAAAGTGCAATAGCAAAGGTAAACGGAAAAGTTGCTTTAGAAGATGACCCAGTTAACGACAACGACTATGTCGAAGTTATTCCAGTTGTCTCAGGAGGATAAAAAGAAGAAAGGTCATCCAAGCCTTTCTTTCATAAACTTCTCCAGGTTGTCCATGGCTTCTTCTAACACTGGCACCGGAGCTAAGAATATTGAACGGAAGTGCATTTCTCCGCCCTCGCCAAAGCCAGAGCCGTGGACAAAGAGCACATGGGCGTTGTGGAGGACATCAAGGACGAACTCCTTGTCGCTCTTCCATGGGCCTTCCTCAATCTTGGGGAATATGTAGAACGCCCCCTGTGGCTTCTGGGTGCTTATTCCTGGCATCTCATTAAGGCGCTTGTAGATGTAGTCCCTTCTCTCCTTCAGCTTTGCCATGTATTCCTCAAGGTAGTCCATTGGACCCCTAAGGCCAGCGATTGCCGCTTTTTGAGCCGGGGTGTTTGGACAGAGCCTTATCCTTGCGAGCTTCCCTATTGCTTCTCTAACCTCAGCAAGCTTGTTCTCTGGGTCTACAAAGTACATATAGCCCAATCTCCATCCTGTTGCGAAGTAGACCTTTGAGAGACCGTTCATGACTATTACGGGCACGTCCTTAGTTAATGAACCCGGAGAAACGTGCTTTCCTTCATATGTCATGAGGTCATAAATCTCATCGCTTATTATTGGCAAGTCATACTCACCAGCAAGGTCTATTATCTCTTGAAGGGTCTTCTTTTCATAGAGGGCTCCAGTTGGATTGTTTGGATTTATAACGGCTATTGCTTTCGTTTTTTCTGTTATCTTTTTCCTCATGTCATCTACATCAGGCTGCCAGCCCTCTTCTTCAATTGTCCTGTAAGCCTTAGGAACACCACCGTAGAACTTCACAAGCCCAACGTATGGCGGATAGCTCGGCCCGGGGATTAGTATTTCCTCGCCCCCATCAATAAGTGCCCCAAAAATGAACTGCAATGCCTCGGTAACGGCAGCTGTAACTTGGACATCCTCTGAAGTAATATCCACACCGTTCTTTTTCTTTTCCCTCTCCACAATAGCCTCTCTAAGTTCCCTATCCCCCTCGCTGTCCCCGTAATAGTTGTGACCCTCCATTATTGCTTCGCAATAAGCTTTCTTCATGTGCTCTGGGGGCTGAAAGTCAAACTTCACGGGATCACCGATGTTGAGCTTGATGATTTTTATTCCCTGCTTTTCAAGCTCCCTTGCAGGCAGAACAACGTCCCTAATGGCATACTCAATACTCATCGCTCTTTTTGACGCTTTAACCATAACAACACCTCCGTATAAATCAGAGAAATGTTGTTTTACAAGCATAAAAATTTTTCCTAGCATAAGGTTTCACGTTTTGGAGATAGCTTTAAAAGAGAGAAAGCGTAGCTACTTCAGGCGATGACGATTAGCAAGCATGCTGAGGAGTGATGACGTGAACACCCTCTGAGCCCTTTTCTAACCCTAGGCAATATCGAAAATAAAAATTGCAAAAATCAAAAGAGTGCCCCATACTTGTAGAATATCTGGCACGTTCCCTCATAGGAAACCATGCATGGCCCAACCGGGTTTCTTGGAGTACACTTCTTTCCAAAGAGGGGACACTGTGTTGGCAACGCCAGTCCTCTAAGCACAGCCCCACATATGCATCCCTTCTCCAGATCGGGCAGCTCTGGAGGCTTTACCCTGTAAAATGTTCTTACTTCATAATCCTTATACTCTTTTTTGAGCTCCAACCCACTTTTTGGTATTACACCCAAAGCTCTCCACTTTGCATCAACGATATCAAAGAGAGCCTCTATCGTTCTTTGGGCCTCAACGTTGCCCTCGTATTTCACAACCCTCGTGTACTGGTTTTCTATTTTTGCCTCTCCCTTTCTTATCATTCTCAAGAGCATGAATATTCCCATGAGAAAATCAACCGGCTCAAATCCCGCAACTACCTGGGGAACTCCATATTCTTTTGTTATGTACTCCCATCCTTTCACGCCGATTATTGTCGAAACGTGTCCAGGGTCTATAAGCCCATCAAAAACCGTCCCTTGTTTAATCAACGCCTCAACTGCTGGAGGAGTTAAGCGGTGAACTGAGTATATTTTGAAGTTTTCTATTCCCTTCTCTATAACCTCCTTCAGTATGCCCGCAGCGGGAGCAGTTGTGGTTTCAAACCCCGGAGAAAAATGAACCACCAGCTTGTCCTTCTCTTTGAGTGCTATCTTATAGGAATCGTAAATCGAGTAAACAACTCTAACATCAAATCCCTCACTTTTCAGATCGGCAAAGCTTCCCACTGCTGTGGGGATTTTATACATGTCCCCAAAGGTCGTGAGGATTATCTCCTCTCCCTCTTCTTTTGCTTTGCGCATTATCTCCATCATTGCCGCAATGTCCTCTGCAGGGGTTATGCAGACGGGACATCCAGGACCGCTCATAACTTTAACGTTTTCGGGAAGAAGAGACCTTATTCCGCTCCTCGTCACGGTGTCTTCATGAGTACCACAAACGTGCATCAGCTTTACTTCCCTGCCTATTTTCTCCGCCTCTCGTTTTATCCCTTGGAGGATCTTCTGAGCTAACTCTCTATCTTGAAAGATCGAAAGTTCCATATTCACTCCTCCACGAGTTTCATGACCTCTTCCCAAGCTTTCAAACTCTCAAGGGCGGCTTTTTCATCCAATTTTTCAATGGCAAATCCCGTGTGAACTATAACGTAATCACCAACTTTAACGTCCTTCACAAAGTCTATGCGAGCTTCTCTCCTAACTCCGCCAAAATCAACTATTGCAACGTTATCCTTAATTTCAACTACCTTAGCGGGCATTGCTAAACACATTTTCCTCACCTAATCAAAACTACAGAAGGGAGTTTTTAATTCTTTTTTAAACCATAGGTTGTTCACAAAGTTGTGTATCATAAGAGGCCTATCTCAATCAAAGCCCGTTCTATGTCTTCTAGGGCCTTTTCATCAAGGGGCAAAGCTGGCATCCTTGGGTAACCCACTTCAAAGCCGAGCATCCTCATAGCCTCTTTTATCGCACTTATCTGGTTGTATTTCTTGACGACAATTTCATTGAGGTAGTTTATCATGAGCTGGAGCTTTCTCGCCCTTTCGTACCTTTTCTCAAGAAATGCGTTGTAAAGTTCAACACAAAGTCTCGGAGCGACGTTTGCAACTGCCACGACAGCCCCATGTGCCCCCAGCATCCACGAAGGATACATAACATCCGCGGTTCCGGCTAGAATATTTATCTTATCTCCTACTCTTCTTACAAGCTCTGCTATTCTCCCTATTGACCCGCTTGAGTCCTTTATACCAACGATGTTGGAGTGCTCCTCCACAAGCTTCTCGACTACATCCAGATCTATGTTGATTGTGGTAAACTTTGGAACGTTGTAGAGCAAGATTGGAGCCTCTACCTCGTAGGCAATTCTGGAATAATGAGCGAAAAGCTCCCTCTCGTCAGGCTTGAAGTAGTACGGTGGGGCTATTAAGAGGGCATCCACCCCTATATCCCAAGCTTCTTTCGCAAGCCTTATAGTTTCCTTGGTAGAGTTCTCCGCAACGCCGGCTATAACCGGAACTGGAGACTCCTCCCGCACAATCTTAAGAACCCTAAGCTTCTCCTCAAAGCTCAAATAAGGGAACTCTCCATTGCTCCCCAAAGTTACTAAGCCGTTTAAACCAGCATCTGCAAAGTAGTGGACGAGATCACGCAGCATTTCTTCATTTATTTCTTCTTCATCATCAAATGGGGTTATATGGGGGACAAAAACTCCTTCAAACATAGGCATCAATTTAAAAAGGAGCTTTACCTAATTAAACCTTGCGGTGAGAGAAATGAGATGTTTGGTGATTGGACATTTAACCCACGACATCATAGTAAAAGATGGAAGAAAAACCGAGAGAATCGGCGGCGGAGCATATTATTCATCCCTTGCACTCTCAAAGTTCTGCGAAGTTGTTGTTTTGACTAAAATCGGAAAGGACTTTCCAATTGAGTGGCTTGAAGAGCTCGAATCTTACGGAATATCAACGATAATAATTCCCTCTGAAAAAAGCACAACTTATGAACTCCTCTATCTAGACGAAGAGAACAGACAACTCAAGCTCCTCTCCAAGGCTGATTCCTTCACACTTGATGAAATCCCCCAAGAAAAGTTCGACATCATCTTGCTAAATCCCGTTGCAAATGAGATTCCTCCAAAGGCCTTAGAGCTCGTAAAAGCCAAGGAAGTTGCCGTGGATATTCAAGGGTTTATTAGAACCTTTAAAAATGGCAGGGTTGGGTTAAAAAAGATAAACGGAGAGTTTTTAAAAAATGCACATGTTGTCCATGCAGACGTCAATGAGTTCCAACACGTGAAAAACCTAAACCCGGATGATCTTGAGGTTCTTTTGGTCTCAAACGGTTCTGAAAGTGGAGTAGCTTATCATAAGGGAGAGAAGTACATCTATTACCCCCTCAAAATAGATGCAAAGGAGCCCACAGGAGCTGGAGACGTTTTCCTCGCAAGCTTTGCATATTTCTACAGGGAATGCCCCTTCATTCAAGCCCTAAAGAGAGCGAATGCCTTTACAGCAGCGTTTCTAGAGAGAAGAACCATCGACTTCCCCATTGCTGAAGCCATGGAAAAGGCTAAATTCGTAAAGGTAGAAAAATTAAACACCGATGAGGAAACGTCAGCACGCTGAGGGATGATGAAAAGGGACTTGACCGAGGTGATTGTATGGAGCGATACGTCCTCCTCCTAAAAGCCCCCAAGGGATACAACATAAATCCAATCAAGGAAGAGATAGAAAAGCTCATACAAACCAAATATCCAGAGGTTAAGGCCGAGCTTCATAGGTGCATAGGCTTAACTGTAGACCTCGTAATACTGCACAAAGACGGTATAGTGCTCATAAAGAGGCGCAATGAGCCGTATAAGGGCTACTGGGCACTGCCGGGAGGATTTGTAGAGTATGGGGAGAGAGTAGAAGATGCTGCCATAAGGGAAGCAAAGGAGGAAACCGGGCTGGATGTCGAGCTTTTAGAGCTTATAGGTGTTTACAGCGATCCGAACAGAGACCCGAGGGGGCATACAGTTACAATAGCGTTCTTAGCCAAAGGAAGGGGAAAGCTGAAAGGAGGAGACGATGCGAGTGAGGCAAGGGTCTTTAAGCTTGACGAGGTAAAAGATTTGAAACTCGCTTTTGATCACGGAAAGATTATAGAAGATGCGCTCCGCCTTTTGGGTGGTTATGATGATAGACAAAGTTGAGTTTGGGAGAATAAGCGTGAATAGAAAAGAATACTCTCACGACATCGTTATCTACCCCTCGGGAAAAGTTGAAAGGCGCAAAAAGTGGATCTCAAAAGAAAAACACGGGACAAGCCACAAGCTCGACCCAGAGGAGCTGAAGAAATACTTAAAAGAAGACTTCGAAGTTCTCGTCGTTGGAACGGGCATCTATGGGATGCTTTCACTCCTTCCAGAAAGCAGAAAGCTAATAGAGGGGAAAGAAGTAATCGAAAAGCCCACTCCTGAGGCGGCAAAAGTCTTCAACGAGCTCAGGAAGAAGAGAAAAACACTGGGGATATTCCACATCACCTGCTGAGCCTTCCAAGGAGGAATGCCAGAGTTAAAAACGTCACAAGGGCTATCACTTCGCTCCCAATTACATTAAAGCTTACAAAAATCGGAAGGGCGATAATGCCAAAAACTATACCAACGATTATGAACATAAGGATTATCTGCGGCCATCTAAGCTCGGGAATACCAATCTCTTCTCCCCTATATCTGAAAAAATAAAGCATCGTTATGGAAGACGCTATAAACGGAAGGAAAAGAGCATAGGGCAATAAAACAAAAGCTTCCGGGTTATAAAAGACGCCGAGAGTTACTAAGGAAAGCCCCAAGAAAGTCGGAATAAGAGTCATTGACATAACTTTTGCAATGACAAAGTCTCTCTTTTTTATGGGGAGAGTTCTGAGGAAGTCCAAATTTTTCCCCTCAGTCTTGAGAACTGCATCAGCACCCGGAACGGAAAACAAACCAATCATAAAAAGCACGGATAAAAGGTCTTCTAGCCTTAATCTTCCACTTTGAAGTGCAGATACAAGTGTCGGAAAAATTACGTAGATGGGGAAGAGAAAAGCTACAAGCATCGCCGGTTTTCTAACGAATATCTTGAAATCTTTTAAAACCAAAGCTAAGATTTTGCCCCTTGGCGATGCCCTGAACTTTGAGATGCCGCGCCTTTCCGAAACCACAGGGGGCTCGAGAATCTTTTTCCATACTCCTTTGAGGGTTAAATGATACACGAGTCCAAAGATACTCAAATAAGCAAGAAAAAGTGCCATACTTCGCAGAGGGTCAAAGATAGAGGAGACGACAAAAGGATACGCAATAAAGTACTTTTCCACTATTCCAGCAACCTGTTCAGAGTGCTCCCTTATGTAGTACTGAAGGTAGTTCATCATCATGAACATGCCTATAAAAATCAGAAACATCACAACCCTGGCAAAGCTCTTCAAAGAATGGCCCTTTCCTGCCCTTTGGTGTATCCTGAGAGAGAAAAAATTAACCAAGAGCAATCCAAGTGTGTGTCCTAAAAATAACCCTAGCAGCAGCCAGAGGACTGCAAGAAGCCCCGATAAAGGGTATTTCACCATAAGGAAGAGTGCACTTGGGAGGACTGTAGCTAAGGACGGCGAAATTTCAAGAAGCAAAAGACCGCTGAGATATCTGGAGCCCATTTTTATTGGGAGGAGCTTTAAAGGTTCAAACAACCCCACCGAAAGAACATAGGAGGTCTGCACTGCAGTAACGTACATCGCAAAGACAAACGGTATCAACGCAAGGGACACCATTAGAGAAGAAAGAACCAGCTTCTCATTGGTAAAAGCAAAGGTAGACGCCATCAACAAGCCAAATGGAAGGAAACCAAGTACCTGAACTCCAATGCTCCTTTTAATGTTCATCGCATTTTTAATTGCCTTTTGGAACTGTCTCTCATCGTTTGCTATCAGAGGGTTTCTCTTTGCTATCTGGTAATGAAGCTCGCGATAAAGGACTTCCAGCATAAAACCACCTATAAAGCCTCTTTCAGAGCCTGCAAAATATTTTCCACTTCTCCTTTGCTCTCCGTCAGCTTGAGGAAAATATCTTCCAAGTTTTCTTCATGAACTTTCTCTTTTAACTCCTCCATTGTTCCTTCCACAATAAGCTCTCCCTTATAGATAAGCCCAATTCTGTCGCATATCATCTCTGCTAAGGGCAACACATGAGTGGAAAACACTATGCTCTGCCCCTCTTCTTTGAATTCGAGCAAAAGCTCCCTTAATATCTTAGCACTTTTAGGATCAAGGCCGTTCATGGCTTCATCAAGAACAAGAACCTGTGGGTCGTGAAGCAGGGCAGAGATGAGAGAAATTTTCTGCTGTGTGCCAAAGCTCAGCGTTCCGATAAACTGATCGAGGTACTCCTCAATCCCAAAGGCTTTGACAAGATAGTTAACCCTCTCCTCCAGCTTTTCTTTAGCAATTCCCCTAACACTCCCAACGAAATTAAAGAACTCTTCTGGCGTTAAGCTTTCATACAGAACAGGTGTTTCGGGCACAAATCCCACGACCTCTTTCACCTTTACGGGGTCTCTTAAAGGGTCAATGCCCGCTATACTTACACTTCCAGAAGTCGGTTTGAGTATACCAACCAGAATCTTCATTGTGGTCGATTTTCCACTTCCGTTGGGGCCTAGAAGCCCATAAATTTCGCCATCATTAACCCTAAAGCTTATCCCGTTGAGCACTGTTTTCTCGCCAAACCTCTTAGTGAGATTTTCCACCACGATCATAAACTTGCCTCGATTAATTGAAAACCACTGCTCTAATAAACCTTTTGAGAGAGATTTATAACCATGAAATGCAAAAATGATAACATGAAAATCCTACTCGTCACGGGAATCCTTGCGGAGCCTCTGGTTAGGAAGTATGGAGAAGGATGCGATGTCTTTGTATGTCCCGTTAGTGTTGCGGCTTTTCTTACCCCGAGAATGATTGTAAACTGTTTAAAAAAAGCCTGTATAAGGGATTACGATCTCATACTAATCCCCGGACTCGTGAGAGGGTCGGCACAGGAGATAGAAGATGCCATTGGAATTCCTACGTTCAAAGGCCCAAGAAACGCTTACGACATACCTCAAGTAATCCAAGCACTCAAAAAGGGGTTCAAGCTGAGCAAAGAAATCCCCGCCGATGATCTGTTTGAAATAGATGCCCTCAAGAAAGTCGAAGACATTAAAAACCAAACAAAAAATAAGAAATACATTGAAAAAGCCCTCAAGAAGCCCCATAACTTCCTCATAGGAAATTTGCCAGTTGGACTTGACTTTCCGCAGAGAATAATAGCCGAAATTGTAGATGCCTCAAAGCTCAGCTTCGAGGAGCTTTTTAATAAAGCCCTCTATTACCTCAAAAGTGGAG
This sequence comes from Thermococcus alcaliphilus, assembly GCF_024054535.1. Lineage (NCBI taxonomy): Archaea > Methanobacteriati > Methanobacteriota > Thermococci > Thermococcales > Thermococcaceae > Thermococcus > Thermococcus alcaliphilus. The sequence continues at coordinate 150,935 of NZ_JAMXLV010000021.1, forward strand.
CGGATATAATTGATCTGGGGATGGTGAGTGGGGAAGAGAATCCTGAATTCGCTGAGATAATTCCAGAGCTTAGAGAAGCCCTAAAAAGCTCCGGCTATAAGGTTCCGATAAGTTTCGATTCCTTAAACCCAAGAGAACTTGAAAGAGCCCTTGACTTTGCGGATCTGTTTTTAAGCGTTGATGAGAGCAACCTAGAAGTTATGATAACTGAAAAGCCCGTCGTTTTGATTCCAACTAACCAAGAAAAAGGCTATTTCCCCATCAATCCCAAAGAGAGGGTTGAATTCTTAGAGAAGCTTAAAGAAAAAGCACTTTCCTTGGGGTATAAGAGAGTCATTGCAGACTTGATTCTTGAGCATGTGCCCAATTTAGCCCGTTCCATCTCAGCCTTCCAGCTCTACAGAGAAAGGCACGAGAAAGATGTCCTCTTAGCTGGAGTTGGAAACGTTGTGGAGATGATAGACGCGGACAGCGTAGGAATTAACGCCCTATTGGCAGGAGTTGCGAAGGAACTGAACATTTCACTCCTCCTCACTACAGAGGTGAGTCCTAAGTGCAGAGGAAGCGTCAAGGAGCTAAGAAGGGCTTTGGACATGATGTTCTTCGAGATTCCCAAGGATCTTGGCTTTGACCTACTGCTCTTAAAAGAAAAGAAAAGCGAAAGTGTTACCTATGAAGTAAAATCCCCCGTTGTGAATGCCAAGGAAAAAGGCGTGAAGCTTGAGGATATCTACTTTAGAATCTTCCTTAAGGATGATAAGATATGGGTGATAGCCCACAAGGGCACTAAACAGCTTCTAACGGTGGTTGGAGAAGAACCAAACGCAATAATTGACACAATCTTGGAACACTTTGAAATTTCGCCCAGACACGCTTTTTATCTCGGAAGAGAGCTAGAAAGGGCAAAAACTGCTCTCAAACTAAGGAGAAGTTATCTGCAAGAGGGCGAACTCTTCAAGGACTTCTACTGAGGAAAAGTATTAAAACCAAAAATGCCAACCCATAACGAGGGTGATGAAAGCCTATCCCGAGCCCCATGGCAATGAGGAGTACAGCCAGGGCTGATCAGGGATTTTCAAAGAGCGGAACTCTTGGCTTCTTAAACTTCTCTTCCAGCTCCGCCCTTTTTGCCCTAACTTCCTCCAAAAGCTCACCTATTTTTTCGTTTTCATGCTTTCTTGAAAGACTTACCAGAATCCCCTCGATAAAGCCCAGTATGGAAACGTTTATGAAATCCTCCCCTTTTTTGCTCGAGAGCTCCTTCTGAAGGGATACAAAGGAATCAATAGCCTTAAGGAGATGCTCTTCATTAAGCTCCTTACACAATGCCTTAACCCTCTCAACTTCCTCCATAGGAATCACCTCAGATTCAGCTTAAAGAACCTAACAGCGTTTTTATGAGTTGTTCTCTTTACCTCCTCAGCAGGTATGTCCTTTATTTTAGCTATTTCCTCGATGGCGAACTTCACATAATACGGCTTATTCTTCTCGCCCTTGAAAGGACTCATATATGGAGCATCGGTCTCAACGAGAATGTTTTCAACGTCCAAAGCCTCTACAACTTTCCTCACTTCGGGGATGAAAGCCACTCCAGTGCTTATACCTATGAAATGTCCATTTTCAGCGATCTCTTTAGCTGTTTCAACGTCCCCAGTGTAGGAGTGGAAGTAGCCATGAAGGCCTTTCCTCTGAACTGCCTCATAAACTTCTCTTTCAGCATCCCTCGCGTGAAGAACAACAGGCTTGCCAAGCTCAGCAGCGAGCTCAAGGAAATGGCTGAATATTCCACGCTGGTTCTTTCGCTCTTCTTCCGTTTTGGCATAGTAGTAATCAAGCCCAATCTCACCAACGGCGATGATTTCATCCCTATGTTCTATTATAAACTCCTCAACCCTCCTGACCTTTCCCCAGTTGCCCCTCCTAGCTTCGTTTGGGGCGAATCCTAAAGTTGGAAACATGAAGCCAAAATACGGCTTTAGGAGCTCCCAGCTTTTCCATACGTGGAATTTCCGGTATTCAGTTATAGAATCCACTATGGCGTCAAGGTGTCTTTGGCTCTCTTCAACGATTGCTGGGATTTCCTTCTTGAACATCTCCACATGAGCGTGAGCGTCTATCACTTGAACCCCCTTCCATCATAAAGAAGGGAATAGAAAAGCTTTTCTATTTAAACTCTACAAAAATTATGGGAGGTAAAATGGAATGGGAAGATATTATTCAGGATGATCAAATTATTAGGTACCTTCGGGAAAAACCACCCAAAGAAGTCTTGAGCTTTCTGATTTTCAACAAAGAACATGAAGCCAAATTTTACAAAGAACTTTCTGAAAACTGCAGTTTAGAAAGTGTTAAGACGCTGTTTTCTTCATTTTCAGAAGAGAGCCTCAAGGAGAAAAATGAGCTTTATGAAAAATTCCAGCTTTTGTATCCGGGGGAAAAGCCAAAGTTTCCTGAACTCTCATTTTTCCAGAATAAAAGAGTTACAAAAGCTCTTAAAACTATTAGAGAGCATCTTAAAATTCTCAGAACGTGCATGGACTTGGAGCTTTCTATGAAAGAAACTTATGAGATTGTCTCAAAGGTGATAAAAGATGACAACCTAAAATCAACCCTATCTAAACTTTCTCACATTGAAGGAGAGCACTATGACAAGCTGAGGGAGCTTTACGAGCTTTTACTTGCACTTTCTGAAGATGAAGTTAAGCTCAAGGAACTCGCTCCAGGTGGCTATCTTTTCTCCACCAAGTTCAAAGCACGCTATTTCCTTTTGAATCTCGCTGATAAACATAAGGTGGCAATCATAACAAGGGACTCCCCAGATGAAGTTAAAAAATTGTTTAAGGATAACGTTGAAGTGTATTGGTTAACAAACATCCCGACAGTTGGCTCTATCTCTCCAGACAGGTTCGACGAAGCGAGAAAATTCATGATTGATTTCCTGAAGCAGGGACACTCTATTTTGGTTATAGAGGGAATAGAGCACTTGAATGCAAAACTTGGATTTAAAAAGTTCTTTGAAGTATTGACTTACCTCAAAGACTACGCAATAATCAACCAAAGCTATATAATCCTCTCTGGGGATTTGAAGGCCTTTAACGAAAGTGAAAAAGGCGTCCTAAGCTCAGAATTTCACCTCATCTCCTAGCCCTCTCTTTTTCCAAACAACCTTTCCGTCTTTCCTAATGACAGCCAGTATTCTATGGTATGGGATTTGGGTGTCTTCAATGAAGAAATAGCCATGGCCAAGCTCTATGAGCTTTACGGGGATCTTTTTAACATTCCCATATGCCCCCCGATGCTCAATAACAATGTAATAGTCTTCCTCATTTTCCCTAGGGTCGTATTTAATTTTGGAGAGAACCTCCTTAACGAAGCCCTTTCTCACTCAAAGACCCCCAAAACCTTTTTGATTAATTCAAAATTCTCTTCCCAGTTTGTTATAGGCTTTCCATGTCCGGGCAAGGCAATATAAACATCTAGTGCTTCCAGTTTCTTTAGGCTTCTTACCAATTCTTCAAAGCTCCCCGTGGGCAAGTCAGTCCTTCCAACCGTGCCCTTAAACACAGTATCCCCTGTAAAAAGGACTTTTTCTTCTGGCTCATATAGACAGAGGCTTCCTGCAGTATGACCGGGTGTATAGAGGACTTTAAGCGCCTTACTTCCGACCTTCAAAACGCTTCCATCGTCAAGTCTCATATCAACACTATGCGGCATAAACCGTCTTCCATAGGCGTATGAGAGAATAATGTAGTCGTTTCCCTTTTCAATAGCCTCCGCTGTGAGAGTGTGGGCAGCAAAGAAGACTTCGATACCTCTTTCTTCCAAAAACTCCTTAAACTTTCTATTTCCTCCAACATGGTCGAAGTGCTCATGTGTATTTAGAATCGTGACTCTTTCTAAACCCTCAAGGTAGCCTTCTCTGTCAAGCACATCAAAATACCTGTGCCAGTAAACCCCTGTGCCAGTGTCGATTATCAAACCCTCTCCCCGGTCTCGAAACAAATAGATGTTTGAATCATACCCTACTCCTTTGAGCATTACCGTGTTTGGTGGGATTTCTATGGGAATCATTGTAATCACCTCAAAAAGGCTCGAGGGGGGACCGCCTCTTCATCTCGGGGGAGCAAGTCCCGTCAGGAGGGATGAATCTCTTCATCGCCTGATGGTGGATAATCTGACTAGCAAATAAAGTTTTCCTTTTCCACAGTATTTATTAAGCCAAAGTACTAAGTTTTATTTAGGTGAGCCAAATGAAAGCTGAGAGAGCAAAGGAAATTTTGGTCGAGCTTTTGAAAATTCCATCACCATCAGGGCAGGAAGATCGTCTTGCCTTGCACATAATGGAGTTCCTCCACAGATTAGATTATGATGTCCACATAGAGAGCGATGGAAAGGTAATCGACCTCGTTGTAAACCCCGAGGCTGAGCTCTTCTTTGAAGTTCACATGGACACGATAGACGTAAGAGCCGAGCCTTTTGTCAGGGGAAATATCGTCTACGGTACGGGAGCTAGTGATGTTAAAGGGGGACTGGCAAGCGTCCTCCTAATGCTTGAGAGCCTCAAGAGGGATAAGCAAGACCTTAACGTCGGAGTTGTATTTGTGAGCGACGAAGAAAAAGGAGGAATGGGGTCTGCTCTGTTTATGGAGCGCTACAAACCAAAGATGGCAATAGTAATAGAGCCAACCGACCTTGAAGTGCACATAGCTCATGCAGGAAACATAGAAGCTTACTTCGAAGTTGATGGTAAAGAAGCCCACGGAGCATGCCCCGAGAGCGGGATAAACGCCATAGACCAGGCTTACAAGATGATAGAGGAACTTAAGGCTCTTGAACCCTTCAAGCAGAAGGGGAAGTACTTCGATGCCTACATAGGACTGCAAGAGCTGATATGTGAGAACCCCTACTACCTAATTCCAGCTCTCTGCAAGGGAAGGTTTGAAGCGAGGCTCTTACCTGACCAAGAAGTTGAGGACGTTCTGGACTTAATGGAGCCCATCCTAGATGAATACACCCTCCGCTATGAGTACACGGAAATATGGGATGGCTATGAGCTTGACGAGAGCGAAGAGATAGTGCAATTAGCCAAAAAAGCCATGGAAGAAGTTGATCTGGAAGACTTCGGAGGAATGAGGAGCTGGACAGATGCAATTAACTTCATGTACAACGGAACAAAGACGATTGTCTTCGGTCCCGGAAACCTTGACATCTCCCACACAAAGGGCGAAAGAATAGACGTCAGAGACGTGGTCAAGGCAAGCGAGTTTTTGAGGAAGGTTAACGAGATCTACGGGAGGAGTTAGATCAATCCTTCCAAAATTTTCTTGTTCTTATATACCTCCTCTCGGCTTCCAAAAGAGCCACCAAGAGTGCTTCTCCTCTATACTGACTCAAAAGCCTGGCGGCAGTGTCCGCACCAACGCCATAACTTGCCAGTGCCAAAACCGCATCAAACCCATAAGCTTTTATTAAGTCACTTGCCTTTATCAACCTCCTATAGGCGCTCTCCTCTTCTTTTTCAAGCTTATCCCCTTTCTTGAGCTTCTTCAGTGCAGAGACAAACAGCTCAGCATCTATTGGATGTGCAACGGCAATCATCTTGGAAGAGCACTTAGGACACTGGAGATAATCCAAACGGTTCTTTAAGCGCAGAACTTTTGTGGTGCTCTTCCATCCGCAGTTGGTGCATATTAACGCAACTTCCGTGTTGAGAAGCCTTTCCTTAAACAGCATCAGTATTTCGTCTTTCTCAAGCTCTCCACTGACCAAAAACTCCCCACCAACGCTCAGGTTAATACTGCCGAGAGGTGAGGGTTCTCTTCTTAAGACACCCTTTATCCGGATTTTTCCATCCTTAACTGCTTTCAGAACTTCCTCAGCTCTCTTCACGTCGAGCTTATCATGGAAAAGTTCATTTAATGTTTCTTTTTCAATTATAGTTCCCTCAAAGAGCCGTTCAATTTTTCTTATCCTTGCCTCTCTCCTCAATGCTCCAATTCTTTTCGCTACATTCAACATTCTCCACCTGTAAGCCGGGCTGTCTCTCACTGCCTTAGAAAGAACAAACGGAAGTGCCCTCGCATCTTGGAGGAGATACTCCTTAATCTCACCCGGATTGAGCTGGAAAGGAGAGTTAATGACTATTGCATGAGCCTGTGCCTTCATGGAGAATACTTTCCCATATTTTGCCGCCAAGAAAGCCAAAAGAAACCTTCCGATGGCTTCGTTAGCTTTGTTTCCAAAATCTGCGTGGATAACTAACGCCTTAGGGAGGGATTCTATTCCAACATCCCTGTCAGTGCCCAAAGGCTCCTGCTTCTTTAGAATTGAAAGGGCAAGCTCGAGTTCCTCATAATTGAAATCCACCTTCGAGATAAGAGCCTTGCCGGAGTTAAAATCGAAAAGAAGCTCCCTTTTTAGCCTTCCAACGTCTTGAGCCACTTCAAAGGGGACGGGTATCATCTCTCCTTCCCAGCTCGGCACAGCGCTTTCCAGACTCTTGCTCTCCCTTACCTTCAACAGCCTTGACTCCTCATCAATGCCCAGCAAAATCCAGCTTCTGCCATGCATTATAAACTCTACTCCTTCCTCAAGATCCATCACGAAGCTCTCATCCAAGCGGCCAATTATCCTCCCGCTTTTTACGTCAAAAACCCTGTAGCTGATTTCATCGGGAATCGTGGAAAGGTTCTCGTAATAATACTGATAAGCCCCTCTCCTCAGATATAGAAGGCCGCTTTCCTCATCATAACCGATTAAACGCGCCTCGCTCAGCATGTTTAAAACTTCGCCGTATTCCTCCCACCTCAGATTCCTGTAGGGATAAGCTCTCTTTGCGATCTCAAAGGGAACTTCCTTTGGCAATCTTCTGTGTTCTATTAAAAGGCCCACAATAAAATGTCCGAGAACATCGAGGGCGTTTTCATATGGCTCCACCGCTTCAAGCTTGCCTTCAAGTGCCCTCTGGGCTATTACCAGGCTTTCGAGATAATCCTCAATGTTTGTGGCGATTATATAGCCCTCACTAACTTCCCCCGCCCTGTGCTTAGCTCTGCCTATTCTCTGGATAAGCCTGTTTACTTGTCTCGGGCTCATATATTGGATTACAACGTCCACATCTCCGATATCAATTCCAAGCTCCATGGAAGATGTGCATACGAGGGCTTTTATCTTGCCTTCTTTCAAAGCCCTCTCTGCATTTATCCTCGCTTCTCGTGAAAGGCTGCCGTGATGGACTTCTACCGGCTTGCCCCATGCTTTTAAGCGGTGGGCAAGAATTTCGGCGAATTGCCTCGTGTTCGTAAATACCAACGCCCTCTCGTGCTTTTCTATTATCTCCCAAAGAACCCTTAGCCTCGTAGCAACATCGAGAGAAATGCTCAAGCTGTTGGAGAGCTCAAGATCCTTCTCATCGGGCTGCGGAAAGAGAACTTTGATTTTGTAGCCCTTTTCAATTGGAGGTCTGACAATGCTCTCTGCCTTGAGCCATGCCTTAATTTCCTCTTCGTTCCCAACGGTTGCTGAAAGACCAATCCTCTGAAAATCTGCAACCTCAGCAAGCCTCTCAAGGGCTAAGCTAAGCTGAGCGCCCCTCTTGTTATCGACAAGCTCCACTATTTCATCTACTATCACAAACTTAATGTTTTTGAGGGCTTTTCGAAAAGACTTCATCGTGAGGATTACTCCAAGGGTTTCGGGGGTTATGATTAGCATGTGAGGAGGCTTTTTTACCTGCTGGGCTTTTCTATAGGCTGAAGTGTCGCCGTGCCTTACTTCCACATTAAGCCCAAGCTTTTCTCCCCACCACAACAACCTGTCCAGCAAGTCCCTGTTAAGAGCCTTTAAAGGAGCTATATAGATGACGGAGATAGGGTCTAGCCTTTCTTCTAAAATTGCGTTAAAAACGGGAAGCACAGCAGCCTCGGTTTTTCCGCTTCCGGTGGGTGCTACAATTAAAACACTCTTCCCGGAGCTAACCTCCCCAAAAGCCCTCATTTGGAGCTCATTAAGGCTCCCAAACTTCTCCTCTATAGCCCTTTTTAAAAGTGGATGCATGATAAAAAGAGCGAAAGAAGGTTTAAAAATCACTCGGCATAGTAGGCTTTTTTATAGAGTTCTTTCATGTCTTCAACGCTGGGCTCCACGGGATTGAAGTTGACCAGAGGATCTGCATAAGCCTTCTTCGCCATCTCATCCAGTTTTGCCATGAAAACCTCCTCATCTACGAGCTCATTAAGCTTAGGCACTCCAAGCATTTCGTTAAACTCTTTGACAACTTCGACCAGCTCTTCAGCGGTGTTGAACCCTATTTCCTTTGCTATCTCAGTGTATTTCTTCCTTGCGTAGTCGCTTTTCATGTTGAATTCAATCACATAGGGTAAGAAGATAGCATTGAGCAACCCATGGGGACCGATCCAGGCTGCTTTGTGGCTTAGGCTGTGGCATATTCCAAGGCGGGCATTCAAGAAGGCTATCCCCGCCATCGTTGCCGCATAGTGGATTTTCTCTCTTGCGGTTTCATCGCCATTAACGGACAATGGGAGCCACTTAAAGACGGTTTTTACGGCTTGTATTGCCATCGCATCGCTGAAGGGCGTAGCTGCTGTCGTAGTATAAGCTTCAATTCCATGGACAAGAACATCAAGCCCGCTGTTTCTTGCAACTTCTCTCGGCATTGTCCTAGGCAGCCTTGGATCCAAAATAGCGTATTCTGGGGCAATTTCAAATGACACAAAGTTGTATTTTATGCCATCTTTCTTGAGAACGCTTGCTGCTGAAACTTCACTCCCAGCACCGCTTGTAGAGGGTATTGCCACCAAAGGAGTCTTGAGCTTGGGAATAACTTTGGGGGGCTTTGTAAACCTGTCGAGAAATGCGATTTCCTCAAAGCTCAGTTCTGGAGCATCGTAAAACACCTTTATCGCCTTTGTGATGTCTATTACGCTTCCGCCTCCTAGGGCTATGAGCAAATCCGGAGAAAACTCTCTAACTCTTGGCATCAGCTCCTCAACGTCCTCATAGCTTGGCTCTGCAGGTAAGCCCTCTATAACATCAACTTCAGCTCCCGCTTCCTCCACATAGTTCATGACCTCGTTTAAGAACCCATGAATGCGCATTGACTTACTAGATAAAATCAAGACCTTCTCGTGGTTCCTAGCAATGCTCTGCACGTACTTAAGGCTCCCTTCTCCAATTGCTATCCTCGTTTTTAAGCTGAAGAACTTCATACCCATCACCAAAAATAATATTGAGGGGGAATATTTAAACCCCAATGCTATTCAAAGAGCTTCTTCAAGTTCTTCTCAAAAGGTGGATAAACAACTCCTCTGTCCGTGATTATTGCCGTGAGGTATTTGTGGGGCGTTACGTCAAAAGCTGGGTTGTAGACGTCAACATCGGGGGCTATTTTGCATCCTCCACAGGTTAGGACTTCTTCTTTAGGCCTTTCTTCTATTGGAATCTCCTTGCCGCTCTTGAGGCTCATGTCAATGGTTGAGAGGGGTGCTATGGTGAAGAAGGGTATTTTGTGCTCCTTCGCAAGCACGGCCAGAGAGTAAGTACCTATTTTGTTGGCAAAATCTCCATTGGCAACTATCCTATCAGCACCGACTATTATCGCATCCACCATTCCCTGCTGCATCACAAAGCCAGCCATGTTGTCGCTTATGAGCTTTAGCGGAATTCCATCGTAGTGGTACTCCCAAGCGGAGAGCCTTGCGCCTTGGAGAACTGGCCTAGTCTCATCAACCCATAAAAGCTTGAGCTTGCCCTCTTTGTGCATAACTCTAAGCGCAGCACCAACAGTGCCAAGATGGACTGTGGCTAAGCTCCCAGCGTTGCAGTGGGTTAGAACATTCCCCTCCGGAAGAATCTCAGCCGCATAGTGACCCATCCTAAGGTTTGCTTCCACGTCTTCGTCCGCTATTTTGTGTGCCTCCTCAACTATCAGCCTTTTTATTTCACCAAGACTTTCCTCTCTGTGCTCCTCTACAAGGTTTTTAATCCTGTTGAGTGCCCAAAAGAGATTCACCGCTGTCGGACGGGTGTTTCTAAGGATTTCAAATGCCTTGTAAAATTCATCAAAGAACTCTTCTTTGGTTTTTGCTTTGCTGTTCTCTGCAAGTAAAGCTAACCCATAGGCTGCTGTTGCCCCTATTGCCGGAGCCCCGCGGACTTGGAGGGTTTTTATTGCCCTAGCAACTTCTTCAACAGTGCTCAAAGGAATTACCTTAAACTCCCTTGGAAGCAGAAGCTGGTCAATAATGTAAACCTTTCCCTCCCTGAACTCCACACTTCTCGGGAGCTTTGTAAGTTCTTCGGGCTTGTATTTTATCTCCATACTCATCACCTTTAGTTCTTTTCAGTTAAATGATTTAAAGTTTGCTTTGTGCAACAAGACAAAATAGCTAGTAATGCCCATCGTCAAAAATCTATTATAAGTGACGTAAGTTGCACACAAACCCCTATCAGGACTTATTAAACAATAATAAACACTCACAAACGGTGTTTAACGATAACTCGATAAATTTCCAATAACAGGGCTCTTTTTTGAACAAACAAAAACGAAACAAAACGATTTCATGAAAAAAGCTTAAATAGGAGTTCTTCTCTATAATAAAGTGAGGTGACAAACCATGGTGGCGAAAAAAGTATTAGTGTGGCTTTTTAGTGCTTTGCTTTTAGTAAGCATAATACCAACAGTCACTGCAGCAAATGAAACCAGCGTTGGCATAGTAATACTTGTGAGTGACAACGAGGCAGATTTAACCTTAGCCCAAAAACTTGGGGAAAGTATGAACGTGTCAGTTATCGTAGCTCCATGGGGAGTATACGATCCAAACATCACCGCAGAGGTAATAAGTGCAGCCCCGGACAAGGTGTTAATCATTGGTGGACCAGCGGCAGTTCCAAAGACCTATGAAGATGATTTGAATGAGATGGGAATAAGTTGGGTTAGAATATGGGGCAAAGACAGATATGAAACAAATATTCAGGTGCTTCAGTACGTTTTGGAGAACTATCCAGAGCTCCTAGAAAACGTTAAGATTGTCATCGCCCACGGAAGGGATATAGGGGCTATTAAGAAGGTCGAGCTTGAAAAGGCATTTCCGATATATGTAGATATCAACAGAACTGAAAATCAAACTCAGATATTGGCAACAATCAAAGTAACATCAGTGGTAATCATAAAAACACCATATTCAGAAAACATAACCGTGAAAGTCAAAAAAGAGATAGAGAAGAAAATAAAGGCAAATATTACTGAGGAGCAAGCAAATATAAGCGCAGAGACAGCATGGGAGGCTATAGAGATTGCGGAAAACAAAACATCCCTAGCCAAGACATTGTTAGAGAACAGCACTACCAAGCTTCCAGCTGCAGAGAAACTTTTAGAACTTGCTAATAAAGAAATCGAGAAAGCCAAAGAAGCTTATGAGAGTGGAAAATATGGAGAAGCTTATGGACAGGCAATAGCTGCAAAAGCACACGCAGAGGCCGTGATTAGAATGGCAAGTGAAAAAATACAGATAATGATGAAAACCAATCAAACTTTAAGAATTAAAATTAGAATAGAAAAGCTAGGCGGCATCATAGAGAGGTTCGAGAGCATTGGGCTTAATGTAACAGAGGAAAAAGGCTTGTTAGAGAAGGCAAAAGAGGCATATGAAAAGGGAAGCTACAAAGAGGCTGAACAGCTAATCGAACAGCTAAGAAACATGCTTAAGGAAAAATTCCATGAAGAAAAACTAACGATCAGGGAGAAATGGAAAGAGAGGAAGAAGAGAGAAGTCCCGAAGATGAACAGACCATAGCATGTTGCACCAAATTATTAAACCCCCACTTTTCTTTTTAATTTGGGTGAGCCTTATGAAAATCTTTATCACGGGCTTACCGGGAGTGGGCAAAACAACCCTCGTATTAAAAGTTGCCGAAGAGCTGAAAGCTTACAACCTAAAAATTGGAGGTTTTATAACACAGGAAGTAAGAGAAAAGGGTAGAAGAATTGGATTCAAAATCAAAGCCCTTGATACTGGAGAAGAAGGCATCTTAGCCTGGGTTGGAGATGGTTATCCGAGAGTAGGGAAGTACGTTGTTAATCTTGAGGACTTAAACCGGGTTGGAGTTTTGGCAATAATAAGGGCTCTTGAGGATGCAGACCTCATAATCATTGACGAAATTGGTGCAATGGAATACAAAAGCAGGGAGTTTGCAGAAGCTGTGGAAAAAGCTGTTAAGAGCGAAAAACCACTTTTAGCGACAGTTCACAGAAATTATGCAAAGCGATTCAAGGATTATGGAAAGCTCTATGTTTTAACCCCAGAGAACAGAGACAACGTAAGACAAGAAATCATGGAAAGTTTAAGGATGCTTCTAAAGTTCTAAAGCCTCACTCCAAAGCCACAACAATCCTTTGCCCTTCCACATCAACTATCTTCGCTTTTATGCCATAGACCTCCTCCAGAACCTCTGGAGTCAGGGCGGAAGATTTGCCGCTCCACTGTATCTGCCCTTTGTTTAGGACTATCACTCTATCTGCATAGTTCAAAGCGAGGTTTAAGTCGTGCATAACAGCCACAAGGATTTTTTCGTCTTTGATGCTCTTTAAAAGATCCATTATCTGGAGAGCGTGATTGATATCAAGGTGAGAAGTTGGTTCATCAAGCAGCATAACATCGCTTCCTTGAGCTAAAGCCCTCGCTATCAGCACCAGCTGGTATTCTCCCCCGCTCAGCTTTGTTACAAGCTCCTTTCGTCTTTCCCACATTCCCACCTTTCTTAATGCTTCCTCCACGTTGCCTCTAGTTGCATACGTGCCGAGCTCAACAAACTCTTCAACCGTAAACGCGAACTCTGGAAACGAACTTTGCGGAACGTATGAGATGTGCTTTGCCCGTTCTTTGGGCTTTAAGCTCAACAAATCTAGACCGTTTAGCCTAACGTATCCAGAGGGCTTTAAAATCCCAACTAAGCACTTCAGGAGGGTTGATTTTCCAGCGCCGTTGGGCCCTACAATTGCTAAAAGATCTCCCTTTCTAGCTGAAAACTCCACATTCTTTAAAATCTGCTTCTCGCCATAGGAGAACGACACATTGACCTCAAGCTTATCCAAACAGCTCACCCCTCTTTTTCTTTATGAGAAGGTAGAGGAAAAACGGAGCTCCAAAGAGAGCTGTAATAATTCCCACCGGAACTTCTGCCGGCTTTAGGAGTATTCTGGCAAGTATGTCGGCAAAAACCATTAAAGTTCCTCCAAAAAGGGCTGAAGCAGGTAAAAGTCTCTTATGATTTGGGCCAAACACTATCCTCATGGCATGCGGGCTTATCAGACCCACAAACCCTATTATTCCGCTGGTAGCCACGGCAAATGACGTCAAAAGAGAGATAACACCAATTACTATTTTTCTGTAGCGATTTATATCAAGGCCCATTGAAATGCTCTCCTCCCCCAAAAGGAGCAGATTTAGCTCCCTCCAGCTGAAAAGCAAAATACTAACCCCTACTACAGATGAAAACAAAACCATCTTAACGTCTCCCCAATCGGCTCCGTTAAATGTTCCCATAAGCCAAAAGATTGCGTTGTGTATTCTCTCCCTGCCTACGTATAGGAGATAAGATGTTAGAGCACTTGTAAAAAATCCCAGAGCAATTCCTGCTAAAAGCAACGTATCCACCGGAATATGACCATTAACCCTTGCAATCCTATACACTACAACAACCGCCAAGGAAGCACCTACCAATGCAAGAACACCCATGTATTGGGGAAAGTATAAGGCTGCTATTGATGCTCCAACCGCAGCCCCTCCACTTATCCCGATTATATACGGATCTGCAAGCGGATTTTTAAAGAGAGCTTGGGAGGCAGTACCTGCTGAAGCCAAGCTTACCCCAACAAGATATGCCAGTAGAACTCTAGGCAGTCTTATCTGGAGAACAATGTAGCTGTTCCCACTAAGCGAGTTTGGGTTTAAAAATGCCCTCTTTAGAGTATCCAAGCTAAACGCTGCTAAAATATCTCGGAAAGGTATCTTTACTGGCCCAACAATTATCCCCAAGAGGATAAGGGCTACCGACGATACCAATAGTGGTGCGATTTTCTTCATGTTCTCACTGGATTATTTATCCAAAACTGGTGTATAAAAAGTTATCCTCGATCAACCCCCAGGCCAAGAAAGTATAAATACATGAACGCACTATATATGATACTAGGTGATTTCATAATGAAAAAAGCCCTAAGTCTTGCCATATTTTTGCTCCTAACTATATCTAACTTTGCAGCAGGGCAGATATTAATAGAGAATCCCCAGCCATCTTTGGTAATCCTCGGAAATCCCTATCCAAAGTACTTTTCAATACCTGAAGGGGAAGAGTACACTGCATACTTCTATGTTATTGATGATCTAGACATTGAAGAAGTGACGTTCTATTACAGAGTAAACTATGGTGAGTGGCAAACAAGAGCAGTAAAAACCGCCACAATAAATGAAAACGAGGAAATGTATAACTCAATAGTCAGCAGAATATACAACAGATCAGCAATAATCAGGACGTTTTATGGGAAAGCAACTATCCCCGCTCAAAAAGCAGGGAGTGTAGTGGAGTTCAAAGTAGTTGTAAAAGACAAAGAAGGGCATGTAAGTGAAAGCATCATTGGAAAGTATTTCGTCGTAAATCCCTCGGGGAAGCACGTGCTCATCGTGGATCCCTCCGTAAGAGAAGAGCTCTTTTTGGAGGGGGCGGAGAGTGTAGAGCTACTCGTCAATGCGACAGAAGTATATCCAGTAGATCTAAGCGATTACAAGGAAGAGCTAGATAAGGTAAAACCATTCCTCAATCATCCAAGATTCTTAAAAAGGCACCACTGGGAGTACCTCGCGCAGTATTACAACATCACCATAGTTTCCCCAGAAGAGCTTGCAACCGCTCTTAAAGAGGTTCAGCCCAGAGTAGTGATCTTATCCAACTTATGGCTAAAAAGATGGGAGATTCCAGACATTCAAGGCTTAATCAAATACCTCAGGGAAAACAACGCGGGAATAATCGCAACTCACGGAACACTATTTGACGGATCTGTTTACGATGGAGAAAAGCTGATCCATATGGGGCCCATTTCACACATAGGAACGTTTGATGCCTACGGAAAGGAAAGCCTAGCAACATTGCTTGGCTTTGAGCTCTTGCCAGTAGTAGAGGAAGCTAAAAAAGAAAGTGCCGAAAAGGGAAACTATGCAATATTCGAAATCCCAACTATACTGCCGTTCGTTCCCTCCTCAGAGAAGGTCATTATCAAAAACATAGGACTAATAAAAAGTGTCTCATCCCTTGAGTTCTCCAATGAAACAGATTCTGCATTTGGATGGCAGTATATCCTGCCCTCAGAAAGCTTAAAGTTTGCCAGAGATGCGATAAGGGAAAAGAAACGCCTGGAACAGAACAAGATATTGGAGTTCTTTAGCCTCCAAGAAAGAATATTCGGTCACTCAAAACCCGCCAGAGGGATATATGCCCTAGACTTCCCATTGGTTGATGCTTTGAGAACTTTAAGCTTCACAGATGACGAAGTAAGAATCCAAATAGGCGGTACTCTGGTGATCCTAACTCCCGACCGACCGATAATCGAAAGAGTTCGCCTGCTGAGTGCAATAAACAAAGACATCGTGAGCATAGATGCTATTTCAAAGGACTATCTCTCCTCAATTATAACAAGGGATGAAAAACATCGTGGAGATGGAATAAGGAGTGCCTACATCTCATTCGAAATAGAGGCTGGTGGGGAAGAAGAGCTGCTGGCTTTAAAGGACATAGTGGAGTGGGCATCAAACTTTGAACCAATAAAGACCTTTGCACCAATTGTCCAAGTAACAATACTATCCAACGATATCGATTGGAATATAAAGGGCCAATATCTCAAAGAATACTTCGAAAAGATGGGAGCGATTGTAACAAGGGCAAAACCAGGAGAATTTGAAACCTACAAGAAGAATAAAATCATAATAATCCTCGGCGGACCCAAAGCCTATGAGGGAGTTGGAGAATACGTGAAACAGGTTTTGGATGAATACGAGCAAAAAAGAATTATCAACGGAGAACAGGGAATCTTCATAAAGAGAGACATCTGGGAGAAGGGACAAATAGTAATAGTGCTGGCTGGAAAAGATAGGTACCAAACAGGGGAAAAGGTGTTGACGTATTCAGAGGGAGTAAATGAAGATTACGTAAACCTGCTTGCAGAGTTCTTAACAAGCTGAGATCTTAGATGAGCTTCGTTTCTTTTTTCTTTTTAAATACTGAAAACGCCAACATTCTAAAACAACACAAAAATGCATACGAGCTTTGATGAAATTTTCCCAGAAAAGTTTCTTATGGTGCCCCGGCCGGGATTTGAACCCGGGGCGCGGGCTCGAAAGGCCCGCATGTTTGACCGGGCTACACCACCGGGGCGTCCAATATCCTAACGTTGAGATGCATTTAAAAACTTTTCGCTCAAAACCCTTTTAAAGGGCTCGTGTAGGAGTTTAGTTATGAAAATGCTGGGGATAAAGGTTCCAAAGAAGGAGGCTGAGAAAGTTAGAAAAAAGCTCATTGAACTCGGCCTATTGGATACTAATTTTAAGGTCAAGCATGAGGGAGAATTCGTGATATTCCCCGTAAAAGAAAAGGTAGAGGGCTTTGATATTGTTGATGAAACTTTTGAAAGAGCCAAAAGGCGGCCCCATAGCTACAGAGAGGTTGTAGAAATTCCTTCTGAACTCAAACCCCTTCTTCCATCGTCCTTCGACATAATAGGGGACATCGCCATAATAGAACTCCCAGAGGAGCTCATCCCGTATGGGGAAAACATTGGAAGAGCAATATTGAAAGCACACAAGCACATAAAGGCAGTCTTTGCGAAAGGGAGCAAAGTTTTAGGAGAATACAGGGTGAGGGAGCTCATTCATCTTGCGGGAGAGAAGAGAACTGAAACAATCCATAGGGAAAACGGAATAAGGCTGAAGCTCGATGTTGCAAAGGTTTATTTTTCCCCAAGGCTTGCAACGGAGAGAATGAGAATTTTTGAAAAGACTAAAGAGGGAGAGATCATTTTTGACATGTTTGCCGGAATTGGCCCTTATTCAATCCTCCTCGCAAAGAAAGCAAAGATAGTCTTTGCGTGTGACATAAACCCCTGGGCAATAAAATATTTAGAAGAAAACAAAAAGCTGAATAAGGTTGAAAACGTTATCCCGATTCTCGGAGACGTGAGAAAAGTAGCGGGCCAGATAAAAGCCGATCGTGTGATAATGAACCTCCCCAAGTTTGCCCACGAATTCCTAAAGGAAGCAATGATAAGCGTCAAAAAAGGTGGAGTGGTTCACTACTATGGATTTTCACATGAGGATAACCTCTTTGACGAGCACATAGAGAGGATAGAGAGGGTTGCAGAGGAGCTTGGAAAAAGCGTGAAGATTCTCGAAAAAAGGAAAGTAAGGCCATATGCTCCGTATCAGTTCAACATCGCGATTGATTTTGCCGTGTTTTGAGATTAGCTTTTCTCAAAATTTCGTTGCACCTTGTGACAATAAAGTTTCTCAAAAATTCCTCATCAAACGGCATGCTTCTTTTGTTAAGATATGCAGTGTATACAGAGAGGGCATCTTCATCTCGTTCGGGCGGGAAGACCCCTTCCGAAAGGGGGATGAAAGCCCGCAACCTTTAAAAACCTCGCCTATTAAAAAATAATAGGTGGCCACCCACGTATCTTACCCAAAAGAACCACCTACGAGTGAACAAAAAAACATACAAACTCCTGAGAATACTCTCCCACCTCTCCAAAGACCTCTACAACATCACCCTCTACACGGTCAAACAACACTACGAGCTGAACGGGACTTTTCTACCCTACGCCAAAGCATATCACTTGGTCAAGGATACTGGACCCTACAAACTCCTCCCAAGCCAAGTAGCCCAACAAACGATGAAAATCGTTGAAAGAAACTTCCGCTCCTTCTTCCACGTGCTCAACGAGAGAAAGAAAGGCAACTACAACAGACCCGTGAGCCCGCCAAAATACCTTCCAAAAAACGGACACTTCATCCTAATCTTCCCATACCAGTCCTTCAGAGTGAAAGAGGACAGGATTATCCTCACTCTCGGAAAGAACTTCGCCGAGAAGTATGGCATTAAACACCTTGAAATCCCACTCCCAAAGAACGTTAAAGGCCACAGGATTAAGGAAATCCGCATTCTTCCGAGATACAACGCCCTCTGGTTTGAAGTCGAATACGTTTACGAAATCCAGCCAGAAAAGAAGGAGTTAGACCGCTCAAAATACCTCGCCATTGATTTAGGTCTGAATAACTTCGCAACCTGCGTTTCCACCACTGGGACGGCCTTCATAATTGAAGGCCGGGGTTGAAGAGCTTCAACCGGTGGTGGAACAAGGAGAAGGCGAAGCTCCAAAGCCAGTATGACAGGCAGGGGATTAAATTTGGGCGAAAGATGGTGTGGCTTCTCAAGAAGCGGAGGAACGTGGTGAACGACTTTATGAACAAAGCCGTGAACTACATAGTGAACTACTGCCTTGAGAATGATATTGGGAACGTCGTTATCGGGGAGCTGAAGGGAATAAAGCAGAACACCAATCTTGGAAAGAGGAACAACCAGAACTTCCATTATATTCCTTATGGCATCTTCAAGCAAAAACTAAAAGCAAAGTGCGAGCGGTATGGTATCAACTACATCGAGGTTGATGAGGCTTACACGAGCAAGGTTGATGCTCTCGCTCTCGAACCGATTGAAAAGAGGGAGAAGTATCTTGGAAAGAGGGTGAAGCGCGGGTTATTCCAGTCTTCCACTGGTGTTTTGATAAACGCCGACGTGAACGGTGCTTTGAACATTTTGAGAAAGGTAGCCGGCGATTCTCCCGTTGGGGAGATAGCCGGTAGTGGCCTTGTGAACAGGCCAGTGAGGATTAAACTACCTTGGGGTGGTCTAACTCCTCACGAAGCCCCCCTATTGAGGGGGTAGTTCACGCAGTTTACAATGAGAGCATCCATATCATTTCCCCTTAAGCTTGGGTTTGGGCTCTGCAAGGCTTATCGCGCTGTTTGAGCTCTTTATGTCTATTTTGTTTAAAGCTCCAACGGGAGAGGGAACGGCTTTTCTTTCCTCCTCAACTTTCCAATCAATTTCATCCCCAATTTCGGCGTTTAAATACTCGACAACACCCATAGGAGCCTCAATTATGTATTTAGCGCTTTCCCTCGGCACATAAATTCTCCACGGGCGGGCCCTTTTTAGATCAACAACTTCCCGGGAAGAGTTCAAGAAGATAACATCTATACTCTGGAGCATGAAGAACATATGAATTGAGGCGTTTATTCTTGTCTCCGCTGGCAAGATAAACACGAGGGCATAGTCTATGTTAGGTTTTAGCATTAACCCCCTAAATCTCCTAAAGAACGTATTCGCAACTTTGACCTTTCCACCCCAGATTTTGCCCTTTGTTTTGTTTATCAGCATATCAAATCTAGGATAAGGTACTATCTAAATAAGCGTTGCGACAACTGTTAATACTCAACACTTGAAAATACCTTCAGTTGTTAACCTTCGGTTTAAAAAATAGTTATAAACTAAGGGTTAGCAACTGTAGTGTACAAACCAAAACATATGTACAAGGTGGTGCATTGTGGGGTATAAGATAACAAAAAAGGAAAACCTGAGTGCAATTGACTTTTTTATGGAAGTTGAGGCACCTCATATAGCAAAATCCTGGAAGCCCGGACAGTTCGTCGTTTTGATTCCAGATGAAAAAGGGGAAAGAGTTCCAATGTCCGTGTACTACGCAAAAGACGGCAAGATAGGGATGTTCATAAGAAGACACGGCGTCACAACCCTCAAACTGTGGCACGAATTTCATGTTGGGGACGAAATTCTAAGCATAACTGGCCCTCTTGGAAAGCCAATTGAAGTTAAGCACTATGGAAACGTAGTCTTTGCGGCTGATGCGGTATGTGCACAGGCGGAAGCCTATGCTACACTCAAGGCTATGAAAGAAGCGGGCAATTACACAATAGCCATCCACAGTTTTGAGAACAAGGACAACACGTATCCGGAGGAATACCTTGCGAAGCCAGTTGCCGATGAGTTTTACATCACAACAGAAGACGGCAGTGTTGGGAGAAAGGGCCACTATCTGGACGTTCTAAAGGAACTCATTGAGCAGGATAAAGTCGATATTGTTTTTGCTGGTGGAAAGCTTGGCTCGCTCAAGAAGCTTGCCGAACTAACTAGACCTTATGGAATTCCAACCATCGTTACGGTGAGACAGATAATGGTCGATGGGACAGGTATGTGCGGCTCTTGCAGGGTTCTTTACGATGGAGAAATAAAGTTTGCGTGCAGAGATGGGCCTATGTTAGATGCCCACAAGATAGACTGGGACGACGCCATAAAGAGAAACGCCCGCTTTGCAGAGCAAGAAAAGCTTGCAAGAGAGCGTTACATTGCAAAGTTGAGAGAGAAGGGGGTGATCTAAATGGCTAGACCCAAACTCATCAAAGAGCGCGTTCCTACTCCAGAAGTTCCAGTTGAGGAGAGAGTAAAAAGCTTTGTAGAGGTTAACCTTGGTTACGACTTCGCTTCCGCAGTGAAGGAAGCCGAGAGGTGTATCCAGTGCCCGCCCGAATATGCTCCCTGTATCAAGGGTTGCCCCGTTCACATAAACATTCCGGGCTTCATAAAGGCCCTCCGCGAGAACTCCGAGAATCCTGATGAGGCCGTTAAAAACGCTCTCCGCGTCATATGGAATGACAACACACTACCTGCCGTCACTGGCAGAGTTTGTCCCCAAGAAGAGCAGTGTGAAGCCCCTTGTGTCATGGGTAAAGTTGGTGATCCCATTAACATAGGGAAGCTCGAGAGATTTGTTGCAGATTACGCAAGAAAACACGGCATAGATGAGGAACTTCTTAAGGAATTTATTTCCGAAGAGAATGGGATAAAGGGGAAAGTAGCTGTAGTAGGTTCAGGACCAGCAGGGCTGACCTGTGCTGGAGAACTGGCAAAAATGGGCTACAAGGTAACAATTTTTGAAGCCCTCCACAAGGCCGGAGGAGTTCTCATCTATGGCATCCCTGAATTCAGACTCCCAAAAGAGATACTCGATAAAGAAATAGCCAAACTTAAGGAACTCGGAGTGGAGATAAAGCTTGATCACATAGTAGGAAAAACGGTGACCCTCGAAGAGCTTCTTGAGGAGTACGATGCCGTCTTCATAGGAACCGGAGCTGGAACACCAAAGCTTCTCAACATACCTGGTATACTCCTAGACAGAATTTACACCGCCAACGAGTTCCTTACAAGGATAAACCTCATGAAAGCTTACCTCTTCCCAGAATATGACGAGCCTATAGCTATAGGAAAGAAGACCATCGTGATTGGAGCCGGGAATACAGCTATGGACGCGGCTCGTTCCGCCCTTAGGCTGGGGAGTGAGGTGACCATAGCCTACCGTCGCGGAAGGGAGGACATGACTGCCCGTATTGAAGAGATAACCCACGCCGAGGAAGAGGGCGTTAAGTTCGAGTTCTTCCTCAATCCAGTTGAGTTCATTGGTGACGAGAACGGAAAGGTGAAGGCAGTTAAATTCGAGAAGATGAGACCTCTTGAGGAAAGAGATGCCAAAGGAAAGAGAAAGATAGTGGGGACTGGTGAGTACGTCACACTTGAGGCAGATACCGTCATAATATCCATCGGTCTAGAGCCCAACAGAATAATAAGCGAGGAGGCAACAGCTCTAAAGACTAACCCCGATGGAACCCTTGTGGTTGATGAAAACCTCATGACAAGCATCCCCGGAGTTTTTGCGGGTGGAGATGCCATAAGGGGAGAGGCAACCGTTATCCTAGCTATGGGGGACGGAAAGAAGGCCGCGAAGGCAATAGATGAATACATCCAGAAGAAGCGTCTTCCGGCTTAGCTTTTTAACTTTATTTTTGGTAAAATAAAAGATATAAAGTTAAATCTCCCCTTTAAGGGCTTTTTCACCGAGTTCAAAGCCCTTTTTGAGAGCCCTTAGATTTATGTTTTCGGTTCCCTTAGGAACTGAATCAAGAACGGCTTTTTCTATGGAGTCTTCGCTCACAATACCAGTAAGCTTAACTAAGAGTCCGAGGGTTAGAATGTTCATTGTTAGGCTAAGCCCTGTGGTTTCTTCCGCTATTTCTGTTAAAGGAATTGCAAAAACTTTGAAATTTTTCTCAAGCTCTTCATTTCTATTGGGAACCAAGTCCTTCTCGACTACCACGATGCCTCCTTTCTTTACAAGAGGAAGGTATTTCTCATAAGCCTGCTGGGAAAGCAAAACTGCATAATCCGGAGCCAGTGCTTTGGGATAGTCTATTGGCTCGTCACTTATTACAACTTCAGCTCTGCTTGCCCCTCCTCTTGACTCCGGCCCATAAGCCTGGGTTTGAACTGCGTAAAGACCCTCATAGACTGCCGCTGCTCTTCCAAGGATAACACTCGCTAAGATAACTCCTTGCCCACCAAAGCCGCCTATAAGGACTTCCTTCCTCATTCTTCCCACCCCATTATTTTCTTTGCCCTTTTCTTGTACGCTTCGTATTCCTCTATTAAACTCGGTCTGTCTCTGTCTACGAACTCTCCGATGACGATTTTGCCCTCAAGCTCCTCTGGAGACATGTTCTTAGCCTTACTTATGGGAACCGTTATCTTCTGATACCACTTTATAAGCTCTGGACCCGTTTTAAGCCTGTTCCTTCTCCCAAAGCTTATCGGGCACTGGGATAAGAACTCCACCAGAGTGAATCCCTTCTTTTGCAGAGCCTTCTTTATGCTGTTTATCCCTTGAAGGTAGTTGAAAACGCTCCACCTTGCAACATAGTTTGCCCCTGCGGCAACTGCCAGCTCGGCAATGTCAAAGGGGTTCTCAAAGCTCCCATATGGGGCAGTCGTTCCCCTAAGGCCTTTCGGAGTTGTTGGTGCCACTTGCCCACCAGTCATTCCATACGTGAAGTTGTTAATGAGAATAACGGTAACATCAAGGTTTCTTCTTATGGCGTGGATTAAGTGATTTCCACCTATGGCAGCAGCATCACCATCGCCCATAAAGGCTATCACTTTGAGGTCTGGATTTGCTAATTTGATCCCAGTCGCAAAAGCCAATGCCCTTCCATGGGTCGTGTGGAGACCATCAAAGTTCACATAGCCGGGGACTCTAGAAGAACACCCTATACCGCTTACCCACACTATTTCGTCTTGGTTTAGACCGAGATCATCGATAGCCCTAAGGGTATACTGCAGAACAGCCCCAATACCACATCCTGGACAGAATATCGTGGGAAGCATGTCTTTTCTAAGGTATTTGTCCCTAATCTCATAGCTGGATTTTAGATACATCTTCCTCACCTCAAATCCTTCTTAATTCTCTCTACTATCTCTCCGGGGGTGTGAACCTCCCCGCCTATCTTGCTTATGAGCTCTACATCGGCCTTTCCGTTGGCTCCCTCTCTAACCAAGTGATAGAGCTGACCAAGGTTCATCTCCGCTACATACATCCTTTCTGCATTTTCGGCTATTTTCTCTATCAGCTCAAAGTCAAAAGGCCAAATTACATTAAGTTTGAGCAATCCAGCTTTTATACCCTCCTTGCGAAGCTCCTTAACGGCTCTCATAGCCGACCTCGCAACAATCCCAAAGCTTACCAACACTATATCGGCATCGTCCAGTTCATAGGTTTCATAATCAACGATGTCCTTCTTGTTGTTCTCTATCTTGGCAACAATGCGCTTTATGAGCTTTTCATGAACCTCTGCCTCAACTGTTTTGGGTCTTCCCTTTTCGTCGTGTGTCAGTCCGGTGACATATGTTCTGTATCCTTTTCCAAAGATAGGCATTGGAGGAACTAAATCCCCGTGAACGTCTCCAAATGGATACTTTGCCTCTTCTTCATTAGCGGGAAGCTTTCTGTAAATGAGCTCAAGCTCGTCCGGATGTGGAGCATAAACTCTCTCCCTCATGTGTCCAACTTCTGCATCCGTGAGTAGTATAACAGGGGTTCTATATTTCTCCGCAAGGTTGAAGGCCCTTATTGTCATGTCAAAGGCCTCTTGAACCGTTGCTGGTGTTAGAACTATCAAGCTGTGATCTCCATGAGTCCCCCATATAGCCTGCATTAAATCGCCTTGAGCTGCCAAAGTGGGCTGGCCTGTTGAGGGGCCACTCCTCTGGACGTTTACCAAAACCAAGGGGGTTTCTGTCATTATAGCATAGCCAAGGTTCTCCATCATCAAGCTAAAACCCGGGCCGGAAGTTGCGGTCATAGCCTTGGCCCCAGCCCAAGAAGCGCCTATTACAGCGGCTATGCTCCCTATCTCATCCTCCATCTGAATGCTTACTCCATCAACAAGGGGCATGTAAAGGGACATTGCCTCAAAAATTTCGCTTGCTGGGGTTATTGGATAACCAGCGTAAAACCTACACCCGGCTAAAATGGCAGCCCTTGCTATGGCTTCATCTCCTTGAATAAAATCTGCAGCACCTACAGGAAACGGATATCTCATCTCAATCCCTCCTCGTAGCCTATCCTAAAAGCCTTTAGATTTATCTCCTCTGTTCCCTTGGGAACCCTTCTCCTTATGGCCTTTTCAACACTCTCTTTCTTCACAATGTTTGTTTTTGCAACCAAATATCCAAGTGCAACCATGTTGACGGTTAAAGCCAAGCCCGTTTTTTCCTCAGCAAGTCTTGTGAATGGCGCACCTATATACTCCCTATCGGGCTTTACAAGGTCGGTGTCAATTATTAAAAGCCCACCCTCGCGGAGAGAGTTCTTTGTGGAATTATAGCCTAGTTGGGCAAGAGCAACAAGAATATCGGCTTTTGTGACCATTAAATCGTAGATCGGCTCCTTTGAGATTATCAGATCAGCTATAGAATGGCCGCCTCTGCTTTGAGAACCATAATCCTGAGTTTGGATAACGTTAAGTCCCTCTATGGCGGCAGCCTCTCCTAGGATTATCCCCGCAAGAACGACTCCCTGTCCTCCAATACCCGCTAACCTAATCTGCATCTTCACCACCCAGCCTATAATATTGGGCAACCTCATCAATAAGCTTGTTAAGTTCTTCTGTAAACTCGGGCTTTTCTCTGCTTACAAACTCTCCAATGATAATTTTGCCCTCAAGCTCCTCCGGAGACATGTTCTTGGCCTTACTTATGGGTATGGAATTCTTTGAGAACCAGCGAAGCATCTCAGCTGGGGTCTTCATTCTGTTTCTCCTTCCGAACTGCACGGGACATTGAGAAACCACCTCTACTAGCGAGAATCCCTTAACGGTCAACGCCTTCTTTATGCTCTCTATCAGCTGGTAAACGTGAAAAGTGGTCCACCTTGCCACATAAGAGGCCCCAGCGGAGGCTACGGTTTCAGCTATTTTTAATGGATGCTCAATGTTCCTATAGGGTGTTGTGGTGGTGATTGCTCCAAAGGGAGTTGTTGGCGCCACTTGCCCACCAGTCATCCCATATATGAAGTTGTTTACAAGGATTACAGTTATGTCAATGTTCCTCCTTGCTGCATGGATAAGATGATTTCCCCCAATTCCAGCTAGGTCTCCATCACCGCTTATGACAACAACTTTCTTATCGGGCAAACCAACTTTAACACCCGTTGCAAATGCTATAGCCCTTCCATGTGTAGTGTGCAGAGTGTCAGCAAGAAAGTACGGTGAGGCTATCCAAGCCGAGCACCCTATCCCACTCACGACAACTAAGTCACGCGGGTCAATTTTTAGCTGATCTATGGCGTTTGCAAAAGCATTCAACACAGTCCCGCCACCACATCCGGGACAAAGTGCGGTTGGAAGGGCTTCCTTCCTAAGATATTTGGCCATTTCATACTTTGTGTAAATTTGTTTTGCCATACGCATCACCTTTAAATATCCAAACACCAACTTTATTCAGCGATGATGAATATCTAATCCGCCGAACGGTGACGAGAACGCTCGGCTGAGCTTTCTATTTCTTTTAAAATCTCCTCTACCGTCAGTGGAACTCCCCCTATCTTGTTCACGCCAATAACCGGAACTTCTTCCCTTACAAAGCGCTGCACCTCGAGTATCATCTGCCCAAGGTTCATCTCAGGCACAAGAATCGTGTGAGCTTTCTTAGAGAGCTCCTTAATTCTCTTCCCCGGAAACGGATGAACGGTCTTAGGGACAATGAGTCCAGCCTTTATTCCCTTCTTTCTCGCCTCTATTACCGCTCCAAGCGATGGCCTCGCGCTTACGCCCCAGCTCACGAGCAGAATCTCTGCATCGTCGGTGTAATATTCTTCCCACTTTTGGATCTCCTTCTCGTGAACTTCTATCTTCTTGTGAAGCCTTCTCACCAAGCGATCGTGAACCTCTGGCGTATAAACATCCCTCAAGCCGTTTTCCTTGTGTGTAGAGCCTGTAACGTGAGTAAAGTAGCCGTTGCCAAAGAGGGGCATTGGAGGAATTAAGTCTCCATGAACATCTCCAAATGGATACTTTGCCTCTTCTTCATTAGCGGGAAGCTTTCTATAGACTATTTCAACTTCCTCCGGATCAGGAATTCTTATCTGCTCTCTCGTGTGTCCTATTATCCCGTCAGCAAGAAGAATAACAGGTATTCTGAATTTTTCACTCAAGTTAAACGCCCTTATTGTCTCCCAGAAGCTGTCTTCCACACTAGTTGGAGAGACTGCAATTATTGGATGATCTCCATGAGTTCCCCACCTTGCCTGGAAGAAATCTCCTTGGGCACCTTTTGTTGCCTGACCTGTCGAAGGGCCGCTCCTTTGAACGTCAACTAAAACCAAGGGAGTCTCCGTAAATACAGCATAGCCAAGGTTTTCCTGCATTAAGCTAAAGCCCGGACCAGAAGTTGCAGTCATGCTCTTAAGTCCCGTCCAAGATGCTCCAACAACAGCGGCTATGCTTCCTATCTCATCCTCCATCTGGATGTAGTAGCCCTTAAGCTTCGGAAGCTCCCTTGCCATTGTTTCGGCAATTTCGCTTGCGGGGGTTATTGGATAGCCGGCATAAAACCTGCACCCGGCAAAAAGAGCTCCATAAGCTATAGCCTCATCGCCCTGCATGAAGTAGTTTCCCTTGGGGTAAAGCTTTTTTAAGAGCCCTATTTGTTCGGGCTCGTCTCCTCGGATTATCATCTTATCACCACTTAACAGCTATTGCAAAGTCCGGGCAGAGGAGCTCACAGAGCTTACACTTCACGCACTTGTCAGCATGCACTGGAATCGGATAGTGCACTCCTTTTTCACTGAGCTCTTGGCTCCACTCGAAAACCTTTCTTGGGCACAGCTCAACACAAATGCCGCATCCCTTGCAGAGGAAAGTGTCAACGCTTATCTCGACTGCTTCAGTTTTTCCAACAGCCAGATAATTATCCTTTTTGACTTCGACATTTGCCATAATCATCACCTACGATTTGCTAAGTGTTTTTACGTATGTAAACCATTTAAAGTTTTCGAAAATTTTCTCATCTATGAATAAGTTCGGACTCTAGGTTGCTTTTTTTGAGCAAATGCCTAACAAACATGCCCACATTGTACAAGGATAGTCATTAAACAGCCTTCTCTAGCTTGGGATTTTTGGATCTCGGGTTTATATTTGTAAAGCTGCTCACCAAACTTGGAGCTGCCAATCAAGCAAACCCTCGGAAACTATGTACTCCCACTCTCTCAAGCAGTCATGCTCAATGTTCTCAAGGAATTTTAGATTTTGAGTGTTTGAGAATTCTCTAATCGCCTTTGCCACGGCTTTGTCGCATTTACCACAGTTATGAGGCCCTCTTTTTGAGCCAGCTCCCACCGGGTCGCTCAGTATCCTCTTCTTCGGAAAGTTCTCTTTGGCCCACTTCAAAATTTCAACAACACTCCAAAGCCAGGGTGTTCTGTACTCTCCTTTTTCCCACAGCCTCTCATAGATTGTTCCCCTTTGTATGTTGGTCACGTTTATGGAAAACGTGTCCGTGTATGGGGCGGCTTTTTTTATGCTCTCCTTTACATCCTCAATTGCATCTCTTTCGCTCAAAAATATCGGCTTAAAGAGTAGATATGTCTTAACGTTGGCTCCAGCTTCCCTAATTATCTCACTCGCCCGCACAAACTCTTCAAAGGTATTGCCCTTGTTTATGCTCACATCTGCAATGTCATCGTTTGCAGTCTCCAGCCCTATGGCAACTTCGAAGTATTTTTCTCCAATAATTTCAACAAGCTCTCTCACTGCGTCATATCTTACTAACTCCGATCTGCTCTCCACCACTATCTCCTCAACGTTATCCATCTCCGCCAGAATAGAGAAGATTTGCCTTCTGGTTTCTCTCTTAACTTCCCCATCGTCAAAAAAACTCCCGGATGTGAAGATTCTAACAGCTATCGGACCATTTTTACCCTCAATTTTCTTAAGGGCTTTTTTGAAGTATTTCACAAGCTCCTCTTGGCTCCAAGGAACTTTGGGGGCTTCCGCTGGATAAGAGCACATATAACAGGCTTCTCCAATTCTATAGCGATAACAGCCAATAGTTGGGAGAATAACATAAAGTGCGATGCCCTTTTTTCCTGCAACATTGTCTTCGCTTGTCCAAAATGTCATCAATTCTCACCTACCAAAGCTTAGAGAAGGGCTTTTTAAGTTTGATGGAAATTCTCATATAAGATGGAACCAAAAGGTAGTAGGTGGGGATCATGAGCTTAAAGGAAGCCAAGACTTATGGAAGCATAGGAGCCATCCTTTCCCTTTTAGGAGGCCTTATACCAAGGGTAGGGCTTTTAGTTACAATAACAGGGATGGTAATGATACTATTTGCGGTGAAGGAAATTTCTGACGAATTCAAAAGAGAGGACATTTTTAGAAGCTACCTTGTGGCACTTATCCTCCGTTTGGGGGCATTTTTAGTGCTCATAATCGCTGTTTTATTTGGGATCGGGGTTGCAGCGTTCAAAGGGATGCCCTTCAGAGCTATGGAGGAGGGTTTTTGGGCATTAAGACATGTAATTGCAACTTTTCTAGTGGGAGCACTCTTGGCATGGATCCTCTTCCTTCTCGGCTCTTACCACCTTCAAAAGAGCTATGAAAAGATCGCAGCTGAAAGCGGTGTTGACGTATTTAAAACAACCGGTTCCCTGTACTTTCTAGGAGCCATCTTGATAATCGTTTTTGGACTTGGAGTGCTTCTCATCTTGGCTGGAAAGATACTGGAAATAGTTGCATACCTTTCCCTTCCAGAAAGGGTTGAAAATGGAGAGGGGTAAAGATGGCAAAGATACTTGTAACAAATGATGATGGAATTCACTCGCGAGGAATAAAAGCTGCTGTAGAGGCACTTCAAGGGTTAGGAGAGATCTACGTAGTTGCCCCAATGTTTCAAAGGAGCGCAAGTGGAAGGGCAATGACCATCCACAGACCTCTAAGGGCTAAAAGAATAAGTATGAACGGTGCAAAAGCAGCCTATGCTTTGGATGGAATGCCCGTTGATTGCGTTATCTTTGCCATGGCCAGATTTGGAGATTTCGACCTTGCAATAAGTGGTGTAAACTTGGGAGAAAACATGAGCACCGAGATAACGGTTTCCGGGACTGCAAGCGCTGCAATAGAGGCTGCAACCCAAGAGATCCCAAGCATTGCCATAAGCCTGGAAGTTAATAGAGAAAAACACAAATTTGGTGAGGGCGAAGAGATTGACTTCTCAGCTGCCAAGTATTTCCTAAGAAAAATCGCAACGGCGGTTTTAAAGAGAGGCCTCCCCAAAGGAGTCGATATGCTGAACGTCAACGTCCCTTATGATGCAAATGAAAGAACAGAGATAGCTTTTACTCGCCTGGCAAGAAGGATGTATAGGCCTTCTATTGAAGAGCGCATAGACCCAAAGGGGAATCCCTACTACTGGATAGTTGGAACTCAGTGCCCTAAGGAGGCATTAGAGCCGGGAACGGATATGTATGTAGTTAAAGTTGAGAGAAAAGTTAGCGTGACTCCAATAAACATTGATATGACAGCAAGAGTGAATTTAGACGAGATTAAAAGACTTTTAGAACTGTAGAAGCAAGGAAATTTTGGCGCCCGGGTCGGGATTTGAACCCGAGTCGCGGGAGTGACAGTCCCGCATGATGGGCCTGGCTACACCACCCGGGCAATTTGAGTGGCCGGCGGCGTCCCCGGTTTCCCGCCCCCTCTCGGAGGGCAGTACACCCGGGATCGCTGGCGGGCTTAACTTCCGGGGTCGAAACGAGTCCGGGTGTGACCCCGCCGCTATGACCGCCGTACCACTAACAACTCCCGGCATTGGGTTTATAAATTTTGCGGTAACGCAGAAATCACAATCTCCGCCTTCAGAGGTGCAAAGTTTAAATACACTTCTTCAAGTGAAAAACTTAAATAGTGAAAAGGCTTCCTACATAAAAGCGGTGATGAAAAATGAAAGTTAAAAGCCTCATGACTCCAGACCCAGTGGTAATTGAACTTCCGGCAACGAGGAATTACGCACTCGATCTTTTCAAAAAACATAGAGTTAGGTCTTTTCCGGTAGTTAAAAAAGGTACAAAGGAGCTTGTTGGTATAGTTAGCATAAAAAGTGTTCTTTTGCACCCTGATGAGGATCAACTCGCAATGCTCGTTAAGAGAGATGTTCCTACCGTACATCCCAATGACACTTTGAGGAAAGCTGTTAAGCTGATGCTTGAATACGACTACAGGCGTGTTGTTGTGGTGGATGATCAAAACCGGGTTGTGGGTATTCTAACGGTGGGAGATATAATAAGAAGGTATCTCTCCAAGAACGAAAAAATGAAGGAGATAGAAATTGAGCCCTATTACCAAAGATATGTGAGCGTTGTCTGGAGGGGAACGCCCTTAAAGGCGGCATTAAAGGCACTGCTGCTTTCAAACTCCATGGCTTTGCCCGTAATAGATGATGAGGGGAACCTTATAGGCATCATCGACGAGACAGATCTCCTCAAAGACAGCGAGATTGTGAGAGTCATGAAGAGTGCGGAGTTAGCAGCTTCCAGCGAGGAGGAGTGGATATTGGAGAGCCACCCCGTGCTTCTCTTTGAGAAGGCAGAACTTCAGCTTCCCAAAAAGCCAGTAGAAGAAATTATGACAACCGAACTAAAACTTGCAACCCCACATATGAGTGTTTATGAAGTGGCAAACATAATGACAAGGGAACACATAGAGCAGCTACCCGTTGTCAAAGGGGAAGGAGAAATAATAGGGTTGATTAGAGACATTGACCTCATAAGGGTAATAGTGAAAAAGGCATGAAGGAAATTTCCCTTTCTCTTATTGGTTTTGGAAACGTGGGAAAAGGGGTTGCTGAGGTACTTTTCAACAAGCATCAGTATTTCAAAGAGAAATACGGTCTTGAGATCAAGGTAGTGAGCATTACCGATTCTACCGCCACAATATGGGATCCCAACGGGATAGACCTAAAAGAGGCTTTGGAAACTAAGGAAAGTTTTGGTTCGCTTAAATTCTGGGGAAATGAGTATGAGGTTTATGAGTTGGGAGCTTCTGAGGTTGTTGAAGAAATCGACAGCGATGTGGTGGTTGACGTTACCAACGACAAAAACGCGGCAAAATGGCATTTGAAGGCTTTAAAGAATGGAAAGTCCGTTGTAACCTCAAACAAACCACCTGTGGTTTTTAGTTATAGAGAACTCCTCAAGGTCTCGTCTGAAAAAGATGTGCCTTACCTTTTTGAGGCTACAGTAATGGCAGGGACGCCTATAATACACCTCCTTAGGAGGGCTCTACTCGCTGATTCTATAGAAAGGATTTGGGGAGTGCTCAACGGCACAACAACGTTTATCCTAAATGCAGTAGAAGAAGGCATGAGCTTTGAAGAAGCCCTTAAAAAAGCCCAAAAGCTTGGAATAGCAGAAAGAGATCCATCAAATGATCTCAAAGGAATTGATGCAGGTTATAAGGGGGTCATTCTGCACAACATAGCCTTTTACCCCTTTGATTTCAAAAAAGCTTACATAGAAGGTATAGAGGGAATATCGGAGGAGAAAATCAGGGATAACTTCAAAAAAGGATCTGTTACAAGGCTTGTTGCCCTTGTGGAAGATGGGAAAGTGGAGATAAAGCCCAGAAGATTACCCATGAACAGTCCCCTAGCCGTTAAAGGTACTTCAAACGTTGCTTTGATAGAGAGCGATTTATTAGGGGAGTTAGTTATTAGGGGAGCCGGGGCAGGGATAAAAGAGACTGCCTCTGGAGTTGTGAGCGACATAATAAGAGCATCCTTAAGAACCAAATATTTATAACTCCCTTCTGGATTTTTTTGACTCGGTGAGAGTGTGAAGCATGTAATAGCCCTCCATCAGGTTTATGGAGAGCTGATATTCAGGGGGCTTAAGTATCATGAAATAAGGAAAGCCCCTGTTTTTAGGGAAGGGGATACTGTTTTTCTCTATATCGCAAGAGGAGACCTAAGCGTCTTAAGAAGAACTCTGGGAAAACTCGGCCTTACTGAGGAACAGGTTTTAACCAAAAGAGGGAGCATTGTTGGAGGGTTTGAAGTCGGGGAAGTTATTAAAGCCGATTTTGAAACACTGTGGGAGTTAACGAAGGATACCAGTGGGCTTAGTTTTGTTTATGGCGAAGAAGAGGGCAAAAAATGGCTTAAACAGTATATAAAAGAATACGGCTATGCCTTCACCATAGAAAAGCCGTTTCTTTTTAGAGAACCCCTCACAAGAGAAAAAATGAAGGAGCTTTATGGCATTCACGTAGAGGGAATAATCCACCTTTCAAGCAGGACAAGGAAGCCATGGGTTAAAACTCTTCTCGAAGACCTCACCGCGAGAGAAGTTCACTTTATCTAGCCTTCATTCGGTTTCTTCTTCAGGGTAATATACTACGTAAGGCCCTGTGCTGAGTTTTTTGATTTCTTCTTTTGTGAGAAGTCTGCTCTTGACTTTCTCCCCTATTAATGCACTGTTCCCAAAGGGATCCATGATTTTTACTGTTAGGGGTTTTTTGCCCTCTTTCACTTCCTCAATATATGAGAGGAGTTCATCAATCTTTTTTACACTTTCCTCGTCATTTTCCTGGGTCTTAAAGTTCCTGGCCATTAACAGGGTTTCCCTAGTCCTCTCGAGGACACCTTCTATATTCGTTACAAACCCCTGACTCGCTGGCCCAGGCTCTATTTTAACCCCGATCTCTTCAAGCTCAATAGTCCCACTTTTGCTCCTTACAACCCTTGTAAAGAGATCTTTTTCTTCTTCTACCTTGATACTGTAAAGTTTGGGCTCTTTCTCTTCGAGTATCATTACATCGGCATTTCGATACCCACACTTCTCGCATATTATCGTGGACTCCATCACCTTACCAAAATATGGAATTTCATGAATGTGATTAAGAGCCTTCAGAGTGTTCTTTCCCCCACATATTGGGCAGTCGCCAAGCCTAACCTCATGTATTTCGCTCATTTCAACTCACCAGGACTAAAAAGAATAGAGGATTTATAAAGGTTAAAGAAGTCTTTCAACCTTTGTATATTTTAATGTCTGAAGGAGTAATGAGAATCTTAATCTCATGCTTTGCTATTTTTGCCGTCTCT
Source organism: Thermococcus alcaliphilus (assembly GCF_024054535.1). Lineage (NCBI taxonomy): Archaea > Methanobacteriati > Methanobacteriota > Thermococci > Thermococcales > Thermococcaceae > Thermococcus > Thermococcus alcaliphilus. The sequence goes on from NZ_JAMXLV010000021.1 coordinate 184,553, forward strand.
CCACCAAGGGCTTGGGTAATCCCCTTTATCTGCTCAACAACCTTTGCAAGCACTTCAGGTTTTGATTCCAACGGTGTTAAATCGGCGATAATAATGTTACCTGCCTGTATTTCTTCAGAAATCTTTTCCAAATCGCTGTAACTGGTAACAACAATCTTCTTGACATATCTAATCTCCGGCTCAACAATCGTTTTCGCTATAACATCCTCTTCTAGAGGGACGACATCAATTTCATGTCTGACATCTCTCTTTCTTCCCGTTCCAAGTTCCTTCTTTGTTTCTTCTTTTTTGATAATCTTGTCAAACAGTCCCATACTTTTCACCCCAAAAACATTCTTGACTAAGTTATTTTTTGGTACTAGGTCTTTATATTTCTTATGGATGAGCTAATTAATAAGTGGCAAAGAGATGGTGTATCAAAAAGTGAAGGTACGTCTTTTGTCAATCGAGAAATTAAAATAAATTAGGTCTTCCAATAGGTGAGCAAAAAATCTTTGTGAGTGCTCTTATGCACAACTTTCCCTACCTGGGTAAGACCTTAAATTTCGCTGATTGTCTATATAGGAAAACATTTTCCAGAGATGGGGTATGTCACCTCTTCCTTAAATAGTTCCTATTTATTTATAAGAAAATGAGGGATGAAAAGGGTGAAAATAGCCGCTTTTATCGAAAGGTTTATATATCTTTAATTCAAAAAATAAGAATGAAGAATTTCCCAAGGAGGTGTTGTGAATGGCTGAGTTGCCAATTGCCCCAATTGACAGATTGATTAGAAAGGCTGGTGCCGAGAGAGTTAGTGAAGAGGCCGCCAAGATACTCGCCGAGTACCTCGAAGAATACGCAGTCGAGCTCGGAAAGAAGGCTGTTGAATTCGCTAGACACGCCGGCAGAAAGACAGTCAAAGCCGAGGACATTAAGCTTGCAATTAAGGCTTGAAAGCCTTTCCCTTTTTTGTCTTTTCTATTATGGGTATTTCCACTCTGTTTCCCACGGCTTGTAGATATCAAATTTGAAACGTTCACCCGTTATCTTGCCAACGAGAAACGTTGGATCACTCATTCTTGGAACCGTTGGGGAGCCGGGATTAAGGAGATGCACTTTTTTACCCATATACTCATAGCTTTTGTAGAAGAACCTGTGTGTATGACCAAAAATTAGCAGATCAACACCTATTTCGAGGGCTTTGTATTTGAGACTTTGCTCATCCAAGCTGAGAAATTGATGGCCGTGGATGATGCCCACTTTCAGATCTTCGATTTCTAAAACCTTCTCCTCTGGAAAAATTGGCTTGTCTAAGTTTCCCCTAACGATAACTACTGGCGCTATTTCTCTAAAAATATCAAAAAGCTCAGGGGATGTCAAATCCCCAGCGTGGATTATTAGCTCCACCCCTTCTTCCCTAAAAACATCAAAAATTAAATCGGGAAGATAGGAAGTTTTGTCGGGGTAGTGAGTATCGCTAAGTATTCCTATTTTCATTTCTTCCCCCACTTGTTTAAGTGGGGATGCGTATATTAAGTTTGTCCACAAGTTCTTTATACCTGTTCCTTACCGTAACTTCTGTAACTCTCGCAACCTCAGCCACTTCTCTTTGGGTCATTTTTTCCCCTTCAAGAAGGCTCGCTATGTAAATAGCAGCTGCAGCTATTCCTGTCGGACCTTTTCCGCTTGTGAGTCCTTTTTCAATTGCCTGATTTAGTATCTTTACCGCCCTTCTTTTTGTCTTTTCACTTATCCCGAGCTGATCTCCAAACCTTATAACGTAATCAATAGGGCTGGTTGGTTTTAGTCGAAGATTGAGCTCTCTAGCCAGATACCTATAACTTCTCCCAATCTCCTTTTTGTCAACTTTTGACACATCCTCTATCTCGTCCAGGGTTCTCGGTGCATTTGCAATCCTACACGCTGCGTAAAGACAAGCGGAAACCATTCCCTCTATGGATCTTCCTCTAACTAGCTTGTTAATGACGGCCTTTCTGTACAAAACCGCCGCAATTTCTCTTATGTTCCTAGGGAGTCCCAGCTGGGAACCCATTCTATCAAGCTCGCTCAAAGCGAACGCAAGATTTCTGTCTATAGCATCGCTTATTCTCATCCTTCTCTGCCACATTCTAAGGCGGTATATCTTTGTTCTAATGCTCCCTGAGATATCGCTCCCGTGAATATCTTTGTTTCTCCAATCTATATCTGTAGAGAGCCCCTTATCATGAAGCATTACAGTCTCTGGTGCCCCTACTCTAGAACGCTTCTCCCTTTGTCCAGGCTCGAAAGCCCTCCACTCTGGCCCCAAATCCATAATCTCTTCAGCTAAAACATATCCGCAGTTGGAACAAACAATCTCAGCCCTACTTGGGTCATAAATCAAGCTTTCCGAACCACAAATAGGACACCTTTTAATACCTCCAAGTTGAGTCAAAAGCTCTCACCCCCTCTTCTGGGGGGCAGGGCGCTTTTTCTTGACCTTTCCCTTATGCTTTTTACCAGCTTTAGAAGGAGCTTTTTTTCTGCGCTCATCAACGTATAAAACTTCCCCAACATATTTCTGAGGGTCTTTAACACGCGGCTTTACGGCAACATAGGGATAATTAACTGGACCAAAAACATCTTTAACAGTACCAATAAGCTGAAGATTCTTATCTACTACAGGATCATTTAGTGCAGGTGCAAATGTTGAACGGAGTATCAAGAAACCCTGTTTGGCGTAATGAGAAACCTTGCCTAAACGCTTCATAGCCCCACCCCAATCGAAAACCTTTTAAATATATTTCTTTTAACCTTTTTAAACTTTTCGCAACACCACGGGAAATAGTAAGATTTTGTAGAAAAGTTTTTAAGCATGAGGTATTTTTCCACTGGAATTTTCGCAACGTTAACCTTTTAAATTCTTGACTGTTTTAACTACAAACGGTTTCTAAAGAATTTGGGGGTGAGGGGGAGATGCCTCTTATTGAAGAAGTTGCAACCCACAGATTTGAAAGAATCGGCAGCCATTCTCACATAAAAGGGCTTGGATTAGATGAAAACGGTAAAGCCAAGTTCATTGCAGACGGAATGGTAGGGCAAACAAGGGCAAGGGAAGCAGCAGGAATTGCCGTTAAACTCATTAAGAAAGGAAAATTAGCAGGTAAAGGAATCCTCCTTGCAGGGCCAACAGGAAGTGGAAAAACTGCAATTGCAATGGGCATCGCGAGGGAACTTGGAGAGGATGTGCCTTTTGTTCAAATCTCTGGAAGCGAGATATACTCCGCTGAGATTAAAAAGACCGAATTCCTAAAGCAGGCTTTGAGAAGGGCAATTGGAGTTAGAATAAGCGAGGAGAGAAAAGTTTACGAAGGAAAGATAGAGAGAATACAGATCAATAAGACAAAACATCCCTTCAACCCTTATGTGGAAATCCCCGAGTCTGTTGTGATTACCCTAAAAACCAAAGACGATGAAAAGACAATCAGGGCTGGGAGAGAGATAGCATACCAACTTTTAGAGATGGGAGTAGAAGAGGGAGATGTCATTCAAATAGATGCCGAAACTGGTAGGATTTCAAAACTCGGGACGACAAAGGAAGAAGAAGGGCTGTTCTTTAAGAAAAAGACTGAAATGCCGAGCGGACCTGTGCTCAAGATTAAGGAATTCACATATACAGTAACTCTCCACGATTTAGACCTCGTAAACAGTCGTGCTGGCGGGATATTCAGCCTCTTCTTCGGAGGAGGTCTTGAGATTACAGACGAGATAAGAGAAAAAGTTGATGAAACCGTGAAACAGTGGATAGAGGAAGGAAAGGCAATTCTCGTGCCAGGAGTTCTCTTCATAGACGAATGCCACATGCTCGACATAGAGGCATTTTCCTTCTTAGCTAGAGCCATGGAAAATGAGCTGGCACCCATCCTAATCCTAGCAACCAACAGGGGCATCACAAAGATAAGGGGAACTGACTTGGAGTCACCCCATGGAATACCAATAGATATGCTCGACAGACTGCTGATAATCAACACCGAACCCTACAAGAAGGAAGAAGTCAAGGAAATCGTAAAGATAAGAGCCAGAGAAGAAGGCATAGAAATTTCAGAGGAAGCTCTGGAGTATCTGGCAGAACTCGGAGAAAAGACAAGTTTAAGATATGCAGTTCAGCTTTTAGCCCCTGCAAGCATCTTGGCTGGTGGTAAGAAGGTGGAAAAAGATCACATTGAGAAAGCAAGACAATATTTCGCCGATATAAAGAGAAGCACAGAATACGTCCAAAATCTTGAAGGAATGCTCCGCTAAGCTTTTTTTATTTATAAACTTATTTTAAGTCTAAATGCTTTTAAAGACCCCGCGAATTTTAGTCATAAATTTGCTCAACAAAGCATATATACCCCTGATTACAACCTATGAAATGCCTTCCTCTGGATCATCTGCTTCCAGTGGAAACCTTTTAAAAGGTGTTAAAATTATACTGAATTAAAATGAAGAATGCAAAAAATGAGCACAACTTTGTGCTATAATAACTAACAAAAACCAAAAAATTGGTCAAATTGTCAAGAATTGGATAGATTTCCAATGGAGGGACGAGGAATGTTACAGGAAGGACAGACCAACCTAAGATCACTTTTTGAAAAATATCTCCATACACAGCGAATCTTCAAAAACAAGGATGTTTTGAGACACAGCTATACCCCCCGAGAACTTCCACACAGAAGAGAACAGATAGAAACTCTCGTTCACATATTGGTTCCCGTCTTAAGGGGGGAGACACCTTCAAACATCTTTGTGTATGGGAAGACCGGAACTGGAAAAACGGTCACCGTTAGGTACGTAACTGAGGATTTGATGAGGATATCTCAAAAGTACAATGTTCCAGTAGATGTTATTTATCTCAACTGTGAGATTGTTGATACCCAGTATAGGGTTCTAGCGAACATAGTTAACCATTTCAAGGAAGAAAGTGGTGTAGAGGTTCCTCTTGTAGGATGGCCCACTGATGAGGTCTATGCGCAGTTAAAAAAAGTGCTGGACATGAGAGAGCGCTTTGTGATAATAGTCTTAGATGAGATAGACAAGCTTGTCAAGAAGAGCGGCGATGACATTCTGTACTCTCTAACAAGAATAAACACGGAGCTTAAAAAAGCAAAGGTGAGCATAATAGGTATCTCAAACGACCTGAGGTTCAAGGAGTACCTCGATCCAAGAGTTCTCTCAAGTTTAAGCGAAGAGGAAGTAGTTTTTCCGCCGTATGATGCTAATCAACTAAGGGATATACTTATGCAGAGAGCTCAAGAAGCTTTTTATGACGGTGTTTTGGATGAGGCAGTCGTTCCTCTCTGTGCTGCTTTGGCAGCGAGGGAACATGGAGATGCAAGAAGGGCTCTTGATCTGCTGAGAGTGAGTGGGGAAATAGCTGAGAGAGAAATGGCACCAAAAGTTACTGAAAAGCACGTATGGAAGGCCCAAGAAAAGATAGAGCAGGACACCATGGAGGAGGTAATTAAAACACTTCCCTTACATTCAAAGATTCTGCTTTATGCAATAGTCCTCCTCGACGAAAACGGGGAGTTACCGGCAAATACGGGTGATGTCTACTCCGTCTATAAAGATCTCTGTGATTACCTCGACCTTGAACCTCTAACCCAAAGGAGAATAAGCGATTTGATAAACGAGCTGGATATGCTCGGCATCATCAATGCTAAGGTCGTCAGCAAGGGCAGATACGGAAGAACAAAAGAGATAAGGCTCAACATAACACCCTATAAAGTTAAAAACATCTACCGCTTTGAAGAGACATTGAGGCCATTAATATCAGTAAGCATGCTTAAGCAGAGGAGGTTGTTCTATGGATGAACTCGTGAGGGGCTTGATGTCAAACAACTATCTAATAACTCCCCCCGCATATTTTCTTTTGTCTGAACACTACAACAAAGATTTTACCCTCCCAGAGCTCATAAAATTTGCAAAGGCAAAAGGGACCTTCATAATAGATGAGATCATTGCAGAGGAGTTTTTGGAAGCTAAGGGAATTATAACAAAACCAAAACACCTAGAGAAGTTCATGACAGGTAAAAAACCTGAAGAACAAAGCCCAGAAGAATTTGAAAAAGGACAAACGCTAGAAATCTCGGAAGCTGAAGAAGCTCCAGCTTTTGTAAGTGAAGCTGTAAGTGAAGTGGTTGAAGAAGCTGAGAAGCTCGAAATTCCAGAAAGCCAAGAGCATTTAACCTCTGAAATTGCCGAAGAACCCTCAATGGGGGAAATAGAGGAGACGAGTGAAGAAGCCGTAAGCGAACTTGTGGAAGAAGTGGAAACACTCGAAGAGGATAAAGAAGCTGTAGAAGAATTTGCAGGGGAAGAAGAGACAGAAGAATCTTTTGAGACCAATGGAGAAGAGAATGGAGAAAATGGAGAGGTTAAAAGAAAGGTTATTTTCGATGAGTATGGTGTTCCACTCGTAGCTGAAGAAGAGTTACCTGAAGAAGAAAAGAAAACTTATTCTGTTTATGCCGATTTTAAGGTTTCTCCGAGAGAGGGATTTGAATTCATTGCCAAAGATATAGAAGCAGACTTTAAGGTTAAATTTGATGTGAGAAACGTTAAGCTCAAGCCACCAAAGGCTAAAAACGGAACAACTAAGGAAGGAGAGGTCATTGTTAAGGTTTATGAGAACTACTTCAAAAGCAGGCTGAAAAAGATGAGAAGAATACTTCGTGAAAATCCCGAAGTTTCTGGTGTTATTGATATAGGAAAACTTAGCTACATAAACCCTGAGGGAGATGTGACAATCATAGGGCTCGTAAACTCAAAAAGAGAGACAAGAAACGGATACATGTTTGAGGTTGAGGACTTAACCGGGATAATAAAAGTCTTCATAGGGAGAGACAAAGAGGACTACAAAAAAGCCTTTGAAATAATGCCCGACAGTGTAGTGGCGTTCAAGGGGAGGTACTCAAAAAGAGGGATATTTTTTGCGGAAAACATCTACCTTCCAGACGTCCCGCTGTACAAAAAGGAGAAACCGCCTCTCGAAGAAAAGGTGTATGCTGTTCTGATAAGTGACATACACGTAGGGAGCAACAAGTTCTGTGAAAAGGCATTCATGAAGTTTTTGGAGTGGCTAAACGGCAATGTAAACACAAAGACTGAAGAGGAGATAGTTAGCAGGATAAAATACATGATAATAGCCGGCGATGTAGTTGATGGAATTGGCATATATCCTGGCCAGTACAACGAACTAAGCATACCAGATATTTTTGATCAATACGAGGCTCTTGCCAATTTGCTCTCCAACGTCCCCGAGCATATAACCATGTTCATAGGCCCAGGAAACCACGATGCTGCAAGAACTGCTCTGCCACAACCAGAATTTTATAGAGAATACGCAAAACCCCTCTATGATCTTAAGAACGCTGTCATAATAAGCAACCCTGCCGTTATAGATTTACACGGAAGAGAGTTTCTCATTGTTCACGGAAGAGGAATAGAGGACGTTGTTAGTTATGTTCCAAATATGAGCCACCACCAGCCCGTGAAGCCCATGGTGCAGCTCTTGAAATTAAGGCACTTGGCCCCAACTTTTGGAGGAAAAGTGCCCATCGCCCCAGATCCAGAGGATTTGCTTGTCATAGAGAGTGTCCCAGATTTAGTTCAGATGGGTCATGTCCACGTTTTGGACTACCAGATATACAGGGGAGTTTTCTTGATAAACTCGGCAACTTGGCAAGCTCAAACGGAGTTTCAGAAGATGGTCAATATCGTCCCAACTCCCGCTAGAGTCCCAATCATAGATGTGGAGACCGCCAGGCTAAGAATGATAGTTGACTTTAGTAAGTGGTGTGACGTCTGAGGTGAAATAATATGGAACTTTACAGCGAGGATATGAAAAAATACTTCGAATCCCTCCAAAGGGAGATTGACAAGGCTTATGAAATAGCCAAACAAGCTAGAGCTCAAGGAAAAGACCCCGTGAGAGACATCGAAGTTCCCCAAGCAACCGATATGGCGGGAAGAGTTGAGAGTCTTGTGGGTCCAAGGGGAGTTGCTGAGAGAATAAGAGAGCTCGTAAAGGAATATGGAAAAGAACTGGCCGCCCTCAAAGTTGTTGATGAAATAATAGAGGGAAAATTCGGAAAGTTTGAGAGCAAAGAGAAGCTTGCCGATCAATCTGTAAGAACCGCCTTGGCAATTCTAACTGAAGGTATTGTCTCCGCTCCGCTCGAAGGAATAGCCGATGTTAAAATAAAGAAAAATTCAGACGGAACTAATTACCTCGCAATTTATTATGCTGGACCAATTAGAAGTAGCGGAGGAACGGCACAGGCTTTGAGTGTTCTTGTTGGAGATTACGTGAGAAGGAAGCTTGGCCTTGATAGGTTTAAGCCAACTGAAGAGCACGTGGAGAGATATGTTGAAGAGGTAGACCTCTACCATAGGGCTGTTACAAGGCTGCAATATCATCCCTCACCAGATGAGGTTCGTTTAGCTGTTAGAAACATCCCGATAGAGATAACTGGAGAAGCAACCGATGACGTGGAGGTAAGCCACAGAAACGTTCCGGGAGTTGAAACAAACCATCTGAGGGGAGGAGCGATCCTAGTTTTGGCAGAAGGAGTTCTTCAAAAGGCAAAGAAGCTTGTAAAGTATATAGACAAAATGGGCATTGAGGGATGGGAATGGCTAAAGGAGTTCGTTGAGGCAAAGGAAAAAGGCGGCAAAGAAGAAGAGAAAGGAAAAGAAGAAAAAGAAGAGAAAACAGAAGAAAAGACCACAGTAAAAGTTGAGAAAGGCTTCTACTACGAGCTTTATGAGAAGTTCAGAGCAAATATAGCCCCAAATCCAAAGTATACAAAAGAGATAATAGGTGGAAGGCCTCTCTTTGCTGAGCCTTCAAGAAATGGTGGCTTCAGGCTTCGCTATGGAAGGAGCAGAGTTAGTGGATTTGCAACGTGGAGCATAAACCCAGCGGTTATGATAATGGTCGATGAATTCTTGGCTGTAGGAACCCAAATGAAGACCGAAAGGCCAGGAAAAGGTGCAATTGTAACTCCAGCAAGCACTATTGAAGGCCCTATTGTAAAGTTAAAAGACGGAAGTGTTGTGAGGGTTGATGACTACTACAAAGCCCTTGAGCTGAAAGACCAAGTCGAGGAGATTCTATATCTCGGAGATGCCCTTATAGCATTTGGAGACTTTGTGGAGAACAATCAAACACTTTTACCTGCCAACTATGTGGAGGAGTGGTGGATTCAGGAGTTTGTGGAGGCAGTAAACAAAGTTTATGAGCTTGACCTCAAGCCCTTCCAAGAAAACGAGCGGGAAATTGTAGAGGAAGCTGCAGATTACCTCGACTTAGACCCAAAATTCCTTGCAAAGCTTCTTCACGATCCGGTAAAGGTAAAGCCTTCAATTGAAGATGCTATACACCTCTCGCGCATTCTCAAGATACCCCTCCACCCATACTACACCCTCTACTGGAATACCTTGGAGGTTGAGGAGCTTATCTCTCTCCAAAACGCCCTTGTAAATGCCAACATAGAGTGGGAAGAGTATAGAGGGTTCAAATACGCAAAGAAAGTTGAAATTCCCCTCCAGTCTCTCGGAAAAGCTAAAAGATATCTGGAGCTTCTTGGGGTCGAGCATAAAGTCTCTGAAGGCTTTGTTATAATTGATTACCCATGGTCCGCCGCGCTACTAACTCCTTTGGCAAATTTAGAGAAGAAAATTGAATTCAAAGAATTCCACACTCCCATAGACCTGATAAACGAGATAAGTGACGTTAAGCTTAGGGATAGGGGAATCAGCTGGATAGGGGCAAGAATGGGAAGACCAGAAAAGGCGAAAGAAAGAAAAATGAAGCCCCCTGTCCATGTTCTTTTCCCGATAGGATTAGCGGGAGGAAGTTCGAGAGATATTTACAAAGCTGCCCAAGAAGGAAAAACGGCGGAAGTCGAGATAGCGCACTTCAAATGCACCAGCTGTGGTCATGTAGATATCTACCCCACATGTCCCAAATGCGGAAGCGAGGCTAAACTACTCTACCACTGTCCCAAATGCGGCTTTGAATCAACAATCGACACAGAATGCCCAAAATGTGGTATAGAAATGAAAGCCTACCGCAAGAGAAGAATAAATCCCTCAGAACTATTAAACAACGCTATGCAAAATGTCGGAGTTTACACCCTTGACAGGCTCAAAGGCGTAATGGGTATGAGCTCCGCCCATAAGATAGCAGAACCCCTTGAAAAGGGAATACTAAGGGCAAGAAACGACGTCTACGTCTTTAAAGATGGTACAATAAGATTCGACGCCACAGATGCTCCGATAACTCACTTCAAACCCAAGGAAATAGGTGTAAGCGTTGAAAAACTGAGGGAGCTCGGCTATACCCATGACTTTGAAGGGAAGCCCCTTGTAAGCGATGAACAAATAGTTGAGCTCAAAGTTCAAGATGTAATCCTTTCAAAAGAGGCTGGAAAATACCTTGTCAGGGTTGCTAAGTTTGTTGATGATTTGCTTGAAAAGTTCTACGGACTGCCGAGGTTCTACAACGTTGAGAAGATGGAAGATTTGATAGGGCATCTCGTGATTGGTTTAGCTCCTCACACTTCTGCTGGGATTATTGGAAGGATTATTGGGTTTGTTGACGCTCTTGTAGGCTATGCTCACCCGTATTATCACGCTGCAAAGAGGAGAAACTGCTTCCCAGGAAACACAAGAATAATGGTACAAATCAACGGAATTCCGCAGAGAATCACTCTGAAGGAGCTATATGAATTATTCGAAGAGGAACATTATGAAAACATGGTCTATGTGAAGAGAAAGCCAAAGGTCGACATTAAAGTGTATTCCTTTGACCCCAAGGAAGGTAAAGTGGTTCTGACAGACATCGAGGATGTTATAAAAGCACCAGCCACCGATCACTTGATTCGCTTTGAGCTTGAGCTGGGAAGAAGCTTTGAGACAACCGTGGATCATCCAGTCCTTGTATACGAGAACGGAAAGTTCGTAGAAAAGAGAGCATTTGAGGTTAAGGAAGGGGACATGATAATTGTACCAAATACTGAACTTCCAGAAAATGAGATTGAATACTTTGACCTTCTTGAGGCATTTGCTACAGAAGATTTCAAGAATTTGTGGGACAAAATAATGGTACGTGGGATTGCAAACTGGCTCTCTTCAATTGGAGCAAAAGCTAAATGGGACTATATAAGACGTGATTCCATTCCATTGGCTGAGTTGATTAAAGTACTCCATGAGAAGGGACTCAAGTTTAAAGATGTTCCAGAATGTTACATCGGGTTTAAACGAGATAAGGTCAAGATAAAACGCTCTATACCAATAAAGTCCCTTATGAGAGTTATTGGCTACTACCTCGCAGAAGGTTACGCGAGAAAAAGTGATAGTGTTTATCAGCTCAGCTTTTCAATTGCTGATAAAGAAGCAAGAGAAGACCTTAAAACAGCACTCAGAGAGGCTTTTGGCGATGGCTTCGGAATATATGAAAGAAAAGAGAAAATTACCGTGAGCTCAAGAGTCTTATACCTCCTCTTTACTGAGGTTCTCAAAGCAGGAAGCAACGCTCACAACAAGCGTGTTCCACCTATTGCATTCACACTTCCAAAAGAAGCTGTGGCAGAGATGCTTAAGGCTTATTTTGAAGGTGATGGAAGTGCTCTAAAAACAGTGCCCCGTGTCGTAGTTTATAGCGTGAACAAGGCTCTCCTTGAGGACATTGAAACTTTATTGATATCCAAATTCAAGATAAGAGGGTATTACACTATTGACGAAAATGCAAACAGAGGGAACACCCGGGCTAGGCTATATTATATTGAACGCGGTACCCAGCCTCCAGTTTCAAAAGTATATGCCCTTAACATCGCCGGTGAACATTACCACAGGTTCTTTGAAGAGATTGGCTTCGTGACTAAACGTAAGAACTTACCGTACCAGCAGTATTCCTCAAAAAAGCCAAAAGATGATAAATACCTTCTTAAAAATGGGTGGGCAGTGAAAGTTAAGCGTATTGAATATCGGAAACCAACTGAGGACTTTGTGTTCTCTCTCAACGCTAAAAAATACCATAACGTGATAATTAATGAAAATATTGTAACACACCAATGTGATGGCGATGAAGATGCTGTTATGCTCCTTCTTGATGCTCTGCTTAACTTCTCCCGCTATTATCTCCCAGAGAAGCGCGGTGGAAAGATGGACGCTCCGCTGGTAGTTACAACTCGCTTAGACCCAAGGGAAGTTGATAGCGAAGTTCACAACATGGATGTTGCTAGATATTATCCATTAGAGTTCTACAGGGCAACTTATGAGCTCAAATCTCCAAAAGAGCTCGTTGGAGTCATTGAAAGGGTAGAAGATCGCCTGGGCAAGCCAGAAATGTACGAGGGATTGAAGTTCACCCACGATACCGACGACATCGCTTTAGGTCCAAAAATGAGCCTCTACAAGCAGTTGGGCGATATGGAAGATAAAGTTAGCAGGCAGTTGGCTCTAGCGGAACGTATTAGAGCGGTAAACGAGCACCACGTCGCCGAGACTATAATAAATTCCCACATAGTGCCAGATTTAAGAGGAAACCTGAGGAGCTTTACAAGGCAGGAGTTTAGGTGTGTGAAATGCAACACCAAATACCGGAGGCCACCCCTAAGCGGAAAATGTCCAAAATGTGGGGGTAAGATAGTGCTCACAGTGTCAAAGGGAGCAATTGAGAAATACCTCCCAACTGCAAAGATGCTGGTTACTCATTATAACGTTATAGATTACACAAGACAGAGGATCTGCCTAACGGAGAAGGACATAAAGGCGCTTTTCCAAAATGTATTCCCAGAGACCCAACGAACCCTCCTTGCTCTTGGAGCGGACATTTGTGAGAGAATGATAGCGGAAAGAACTGGGAAGATCACAAAGAAGAATGGATATCTCGATGAGTTAAAAGAAAACGGGAAACTGAAGAAAGCCGAAAAGAAAGAGAGTAAAAAAGAGAAATCTGCAAAACATGGGAAAAAGGAGGAGAAAGAAGAGACCAAGGCAAAGAAGAAAAAGACCAAAAAGGTCATCAGCTTGGAGGATTTTTTCGGTAGTTAATCAACATAGGATAGACGAACAAAAAAGATAAATACTCCAAGTGCCAATATCTCTTGAGAAAGATGAAATTAGTGCCTAGTGTGGCTTACCTTAGAATCCAGAGGCAGTTTTATGTAGGTTATTCGATGGCATTAGCCGGATGGATAGGGGAGCATCTGATTATTCGTAAGTCTCTTCCAAAGCCTTCTTTTGTTGATAGGGCTTTGAAAAAGCTTGGTTTTTCCCTCGTTGGGGAAGAAATTGGAGAAGACGAGTACTCGTATTTCTTTAAGAGAAAGGACGTAGGAATTTCTGCATTTTTTGAACCATCAAACGACCTGCTGTTTCTTCAGGTGTATCCTCTCAAAAAGAGAATAACCTCTGGTGTGAGCGTAAGGGCACAGTACATAGAGTTCTATGACCAGTTTGTTGTTTCAATTGAGCCTGCACAAAAGCTTCCCCCCGGAATAAGAAGTCTGGGCATTAATCCATTAATCCTTGAGGACTACTACCCAATATCAACCCCCTATTGGGGAATGGTGCACGAGGACTGGGAAAACGACTTAAAGATGCTTGTCATGGTGAATGAGATATTCGAGGAGCTTGAGAGAAATGAATACCGCTGTCCAGTCTGCTTTTCCGAGCTGAGTGTGGAGGACAACTATCTAAAATGCCACACCTGCGGATTTGTATATACAGCTGAAAGCGAGTTCGAGAAGGTAGTATCAAGGTTCTCATTGGGCATTGGAGAGGAAGAGATTATCTTCTAGCTTTTCTCTTGCAGTAAAATTTATAAATGCATCCATAAAGTAGTGATTGGGCGCAGCCCCGTGGTGTAGCGGCCAAGCATGCGGGACTTTGGATCCCGCCACCGGGGTTCGAATCCCCGCGGGGCTACCAAATTCCAGGGCTCCAGACCTTAAACTCTTTTTCCTGAACTCTTCAAAACCCGAATGCTTGTTTATTTGAATAACTTCCAATGTATTGGAAATATCTAGGTTAGGATATTCAACAATATTCCCAGTTTTTTAATATTGATAACAACTACTATTAGAATGTTTTTAATTTTGCATTAGTAATACCAAAAATATTATAGAGAAAAATTTTTAACAAAAAACTGTGATAAAATAAAGGAGGTTGGTTAAGTATGGAAACCTTGATTGAGGCGTTTCTTTTTAATGATACGAAGGAGGTTTTCATATATACCTATCCCAGTAGTCTTATGAAAGAGATTAGGAAAGTAATTAACCTAGGAGATCTCAAGGTGGTTAAGTCGTTTAATTACTTGGATATGGGTTCTATGGTTCTTGTTGGTCCCAAATTGGCAGCTAGCATAAAAAGTACTCATTTTGAAAAAGCTCAGTCAATGAAGTTAAAGGAAGAGATTTTTAGGCATCTAAACGGAGAGTCTTGTAGAGTTTTGGTAATGGCCGGAAAAATATCACCTTACACATATGCACTTGAAATGGCAAAAGACTATTTCATGGAAGTTATCCTGAAGAATGGTTCTTATTCAATACTCCTAGGTTTGCAAAAAAGGAGGGCAAACAATCTCGAGGATACACTTCTTGAAGCATTCCCACTTAAAATACTGGAGAAGGTATTTAACTGGGAACTCAAGTCAATTGAGGTTAGTACAGAAAAAATACGTATTTTCGGAAATGATGTCGTTTCAAAAGAGAAAAAGGTTGATCTAACATTGGAACCAGGCATATGGCTCATTGGTCTCTCAGATGTCTTTAAAGACTATGTAACCTACTTCTCTCCTTAGGCTTCTGAACTCAAAAAACTTAAGAAATTTTATTTTTCATTATTTTTTTGGTGATTGAATGGTTAGGTTAACCTCCTTTGATGTATGGAATACCCTTTTAGATATTACTGTGATGATCAAGGCCCTTGGAAAGGCCCTTTCAGAGCTGCTTAATCTCTCAGAAGAAGAAGTCATGAAGAGAATCCTCGAAACAAGAGAGGAAATCAAGAACATTAGAAAATCTCAAAGCGGCAGTCCTGAGAAAGCTCTGGAGGAGAGCCAGGAACTCCTTGCAAAGGCATTGGATGTTGATGTTGAAATAGTGAAGAGGGCGGCTGCAAAGGCTACTTTAACCATTGATGAAAGCATACTCCTCCCAGGAGTTAAGGAGACCCTCAAAGAGCTTCACAAGAAGTACATAATCACAACAACGGGCAACGTTATGTTCTGGCCCTCAGCATATACGAGGCTCATCCTAGAAAAGTTTGGGCTGGCTGATTACATAACCAAGCAGTTCTATTCTGATGAAATCAAAGCCTACAAGCCCATGAGGGAGGCGTTCTTAGCGCCGCTGAAGTATTTTAACGTCTCCCCAGAAGAGGCACTCCACATCGGTGACACGAAGGCTGAAGACTTTGAGGGAGCCTTAAAAGTCGGAATGTATGCATGCTGGATAAATCCAGAAGCAGAAAGAGTCGAGAGAATCCACGAGAGAGGCTTTGTTGTTAAAAGCGTAAAAGACCTTTTGGAAGTGCTTTCCCAGATTTGATTTTCCAAATTTTTAATACTATCAAAACAGAAAAGTAGAAAAAGGGCTCAAACCTTTATACCGCCCATTATAAGAGCCATGGCTGCCTTTTGAGCATGTAACCTGTTCTCCGCTTGATCCCATACAACGCTGTTTGGTGAGTCTATAACGTCGTCGGTGACTTCCTCTCCCCTGTGAGCTGGGAGGCAGTGCATGAAGATGTAGTCCTTCTTTGCGTGCTTGACGAGCTCTTTGTTAACCTGGAATGGCATGAAGATCTTTCTCCTCTGCTCTGCCTCCGCCTCTTGTCCCATTGAAGCCCAGACGTCGGTGTAGATTACATCGGCATCTTTAACAGCTTTAACCGGATCGTGGAGGAGCTCAAAACTTCCACCGCTTTCGGCAGCATTCTGCTCTGCCCACTTTATAACCTTTGGATCGGGTTCGTAGCCTTCGGGAGTAGCAACAACAACGTTTGCACCTAGTTTTGTTCCGGCTATCATTAGGGAGTGTGCGACGTTGTTTCCATCGCCGACGTAAACAACCTTAAGCCCTTCAATTCTTCCCTTCTTTTCCTTTATGGTCATGTAGTCTGCTAAAGCCTGGCATGGGTGTGAGAAGTCGCTTAAACCGTTTATGACCGGAACGCTTGCATACTTTGCCAAATCCTCAACGTCCTTGTGGTCAAAAACTCTAGCCATTATACCATCAACATACCTGCTCAAAACTCTTGCTGTGTCCGCTATCGTTTCTCCCCTTCTCAACTGCAAATCTTGGGCGTTTAGATATAGCCCATACCCACCAAGCTGATAGATTCCAACCTCAAAGCTTATTCTTGTTCTCGTGGAGGGCTTTTGGAAAATCATGGCTAAAGTCTTGCCCTCAAGAACGCGGTGTGGCTTCCCAATTTTGTTCCAGATCTTCATCATTTCAGCTGTTTTAAGAATTGTCTCGATTTCTTCTCTTGTAAAATCCTGAAGGCAGAGGATATCTCTTCCGGCTAAACTCACTACCATGTGCATCACCGTCTAAAGCTTGGCATTTTCTTTAATAACTATTTCGTCGTTAAAAAATATCCGGCGGCGAAAATTTTCAAAAAATTTCTGAAAACTAATGGATAAATGTAAACCAACACAAACTAATATCTTGCTGAAGTTTTCAACAAGGCTAATAAGGGAAGCTCTCCTTTTATTGCCGGTGTGTGTGATGGAAGGCTTAAAGGTCAAACTAGTAAACTACACTCCAAAACCCCTTGAAACAGTGACTTGGGCTGCGTTGATAAGCTATTGGGATGAGTGGGAAAGCGAAGCCTTCGAAAGAACAACTATGGAAGATGTTAAGAAGCATTTGCCGAAGGTTTTGGGCTATGGGCATGAGTCGATTTTGGAGCATGCTGTTTTTACCTTTGCAATTGAAGGATGCTCAAGAATCTGTAGTCACCAGCTCGTAAGACACAGGCTGGCAAGCTATACCCAACAGTCAATGCGCTACATCAAAATAAATCTCCAGGATGTTGAAGAAACTTTTGTTATCCCAGAGGGCATTAAAGAGAATCCAGAGCTATATGAAAAGTGGAAAAAGTTGATGAAAGAGGCGATAGAGCTTTATGAAGAGACCTATGCCAAGGGAATACATCAGGAGGATGCTCGCTTCATTTTGCCACAGGCAGTGAGAACCAAAATCGTGGTCACAATGAACTTAAGGGAGCTTAAGCATTTTCTGGGTTTTAGAGCGTGTGAAAGGGCACAGTGGGAGATAAGAGAAGTTGCGTGGAAAATGCTCGAGGAGATAGCCAAGAGAGAAGAGCTGAAACCGATAATAAAATGGGCAAAGCTCGGGCCGAGGTGCATAGCCTTAGGCTACTGTCCAGAGAGAGAACTAATGCCACCTGGGTGCCTGAAGATGACGAAAGAAAAGTGGAAAAGGCTTTTTGATGAGTCGGAGCAGTAGACGATGGAATCCTTATTCCACTACTTCTTTGAATTTAAGCATCAAAAAACCGAATGTTTCAAAACTTTTAAGTAGTTTTCCGCGTACTATAACTATGGTGAGGTATAAATGCAGATAATTGATCTCTTATCACACATAAAACCTGGCGAGACCGTTGTTGTGGAGCATGACTCTACAGCTGTTCCTTCCTATGTTCTCTACATCCTCATAAAGGATGCCCTCAATGAAGGAAAGAGAGTGCTCATTGACGACTTCATGGACACCCTTCACATATACAAGACCCAGCTGGAGCTAGCTGGGGTTGATGTTTCAATCTTTGATGAGATTCCAGTCATAAAGATAGGGGGAATTGCTGAGGTAGGCAAAATAGTGGGAATAATAAGCCCGCGTGGAGGAACCATAATCAGGAAGGAGTACGAAAGAATATACACGGGGGTTGTTTCCGAAGAGGAAACCACAATAAACCCGGTGCTCGGGCTTGAAAAAGTGCTCCTGCTTTCAGAGGATAAGTTCGACCTCATGGCAACTCTCGCCGAAATATACCTACGTCTTGGAGATAAGAGAAGAATAGCCATCTACTTCATAAACAGGGATGTTCTAAAGAACGTTCACCCTGTGGCACTACCAATTATCGAGTTTATGGCCACGACTCTCATTGAAGTGGAGAAAAAGGGAAGGGTGTACACCCTGGAGGTTCTCAAGTCTATAACACCCGAGATAGATGGAAAGACCTTCAACTACGACCTTGACAGGCTTGAAGGCTAAATGAGCTCTTCTAATGCCTTTTTCAATTCCTTGTATGCCTCTTCGAGGGACTCTGGAATAACTTTCGTGTCCGCTATTACAGGCATAAAGTTAGTATCTCCATTCCACCTCGGCACGATGTGAAGGTGAACGTGGTCGTCTATGCCAGCCCCCGCTACTCTTCCAAGATTCACTCCCATATTAAACCCGTCTGGATTCATAGCTTTCTTTAAAGCCTTTATCATTAGTTGAGAAAGCTTCATAATATCTAAAAGTTCCTCATCGGTGAGATCTTCCCATTTTCCAACATGTCTGTAAGGAGCGATCATCACATGCCCAGGATTATAGGGATAGTTGTTCATGATAACGAATGCATGCTTACCTCTGTAAAGGATTAATCTCTCTTCATCGCGGTTTTCTTTGGGGAAATCACAAAATATGCAGCCGTTGTGCTTTGGGGAACGAATGTACTCGATGCGCCACGGTGCCCAGAGTATCTTCACGCTCTCACCTCAATTGGGAGAAAACATTGATATTAAAAAGGTTTCTCATAAAGTTTTTAATTCTCTCTCTGTATTCACCCTAGGTGGTAGGATATGAAAAGAAAAGGCATTCTCATAATTCTCGATGGACTTGGAGACAGACCCGTAAAAGAACTTGATGGGAAAACTCCTCTTGAGTACGCAAAAACTCCAAACATGGATAAGCTCGCAAAGATCGGAATTCTCGGGCAGCAAGACCCCATAGCCCCGGGTAAACCTGCGGGAAGCGACACAGCGCATCTGGCAATCTTCGGTTATGATCCATATCAAACCTACAGAGGAAGGGGCTTCTTTGAAGCCCTAGGGGTGGGATTAGACCTAGATGAGGACGACTTGGCATTTAGAGTTAACTTTGCCACAATCGAGAACGGAATAATAACCGACAGGAGAGCTGGAAGAATAAGCACGGAAGAGGCTCATGAGCTTGCAAAGGCAATTCAGGAGAACGTTAAAATACCAGTAGAGTTCGTATTTGTCGGAGCAACAGGTCACAGAGCGGTTCTCGTGCTCAAAGGCATGGCCAAGGGATACAAGGTTGGAGAAAACGACCCTCATGAAGCTGGAAAGCCACCACACAAATTTGAGTATGCCGATGAGGATAGCAAAAAAGTTGCGGAAATTTTAGAAGAATTTGTGCAGAAAGCGCATGAAGTTCTTGAGAAGCACCCGATAAACGAAAAGCGCAGAAAGGAAGGTAAGCCAGTGGCAAATTATCTCCTTATTCGCGGTGCTGGAACCTATCCAAACATCCCAATGAAGTTCACCGAGGAGTGGAAGGTAAAGGCTGCTGCCGTTGTTGCAACTGCCTTAGTTAAAGGTGTTGCAAGGGCTATAGGCTTCGACGTTTACACTCCCGAAGGAGCCACGGGTGAGTACAACACCGACCCAATGGCCAAGGCAAAGAAAGTCGTTGAGCTCCTAAATGACTACGACTTTGTGTTCCTCCACTTTAAACCAACCGATGCAGCTGGGCACGATAACAACCCCATGAAAAAGGTGGAAATGATTGAAAAAGCCGATGAGATGATAGGATACATAATTGACAACATAGACTTTGAAAATACGGTAATAGCAATCACTGGAGACCACTCAACCCCATGTGAAGTCAAAAACCACAGCGGTGATCCGGTTCCGTTGCTCATAGCCGGTGGAGGAGTTAGAGCAGATTACACAGAGAGCTTTGGCGAAAGAGAGTGCATGCGCGGAGGAATAGGAAGGGTCAGAGGAAAATACATAGTGCCAATGATGATGGACTTAATGGGGAGAACTGAAAAGTTTGGAGCTTAGCTTCCTTTCCTTACCTTATTTAAGATCTATTGTCTCAAATGAATCCGTTGTTAAGTCTACAATAAGCAACTTATTGGTTAGGCACTCTCCACAATGAGTTATGATCTTTACGACCTCCGCTGCTTCTATGGTACCGATAATCCCTGCAAGTGGACCGAACATTGGTGTTTTTTCCATCTTTGCTTCATCAAGCCCTGAAAATAGCTCCTCTAAATTCTGGGTTTTTCCTGGAATGATGGTAGTAACCTCTCCGTAAAGCCCCTTGATGCCACCGTGTACTAGGGGGATTTTTGCTTTTTGACAGTATTTATCTATGATATATCGAGTGTGAAAATTGTCTAAGCAGTCAACAACCACATCAACTCCCTCTAGCACTTCTGCTACATTTTCTTCTGATAATTTTTCCTCAAAGACCTCTACTTTTATGGTTGGATTAAATCGTTCAAGTTTCCATTTTGCAGAATTCACTTTGGAATTCTTTCCAACATCTTCTTCCCAATGGAGTATTTGACGATCCAAATTGCTAAGTTCAGGTTTTTCGTAATCGATGAGAAGAAGGGTTCCCACACCAGCACCGGCTAAATAGTACGCCACAGGGCACCCTAATCCTCCAAGACCCACAACAGCAACCTTTGCAGATTTGAGCTTTTCTTGGTTCTCAATTCCATACAATTTGATCTCCCTATCCTGTCTTTTGATCTCATGATCTGTGAGCATAAAACCACCCCCATATCTTTGGCCTGATTACTAACTTTTTTGATATATAAAAACAATAAACTTGATTTACATCAATTATTTTTGTTTATGGTCTCATAGTATATAAAATATTGCTTCGTCATTTGTAAGCATGTTCACCACTGTGCTAAAAACCCTAGAAAATAAAAGGTCAAATATAATACTCAGATATTCCTAAGAGCCTCTATTAGTTTGTCATTTTCCTCTTTTTTTCGAATGCTGAATCTTATGTAGCCAGGCAATCCAAAACTTGAGCAGTCTCTAACGAGTATTCTCTTCTCCACAAGCTTCTCAACCGTGGTTTTTGCATCTCCAACGTATTTGATGAAGAAGTTTGCATCGCTTTTTACGTTTAATTCACGTTCTACTCGCTCTTTTTCTTTCCAGATTAGTGGCATTGTTCGTTTTAAGTGTTCAAATTCATCCGCTATGACAAACTCTAAAAACGCATAGCCAAGGGACCCAATGCTCCAAGGCATTCTTACACTTTTGAAGGCCTCCTCAAACCCAACAACATAGCCAACTCTAACCCCCGGCAAGCCATAGCTCTTTGTAAATGTTCTCAGCTTTACTATGTTTTCACTTTCGGGACTTTCTGCATCTTTCACGAAATCTATAAAAGCCTCATCTAGAACGAGAAGTGAATTTTCATCCTCCACTGCTTGGATTAAGGGTTTAAGCTCTTTCACCCCATAGAATTTCCCATCAGGGTTGTTGGGATTGCAGAAGAAGATAATACTACCTTTATCAACTTTCTCAGCCATTGTTCTTGGATCATTTGGAGTCTTTATGATCTCAGCCCCAAAAATTTTTGCAATTCTCTCGTATTCTCCGTAGGTGTGCTCTGGAATGATCACTTTTCTTTTTTCTTTCATTGCGAGGATGCCAACTAGATATAAAGCTTCGGTTATTCCAGCCGTGACCGTTAATGGTTCCCCCACAATGTTCGAAAGTTCTTCTTCAAGCCCTTCCCAGTAGAGGTAGCGATTGCTTAGGGCTTTAGCACGCTCAACCATCTCATCTATCCATTCTGGAAGATAGGGGTTCAATGAGGCTGAAAAGTCCAACAATCCCTCCCTTCTAGCGCCTCCATGCTGAGCGTTAAATTTAACAGGCTTAAGCATTCTACCACCTCCACATAACCAAAGCAGATATAAGTATCCATTCACCCACAACAATCCAGTAGATTCTAAGAGCTCGTTTTATATCCTCAAGTTCTGGTGCTTTGCCATCAAAATGGTATGCCCCGTATTTCTCAAGCCAGACTCCTAAAACGGCGCTCATTGCCGCAATCGGTTTATCCCCATTTATTTTGAATTTGGCCTTTTTATAATGAGACACTACTTTTCTAGGGCCGAAAGGAAGAAACAAAAGAACGGTAAAACGTGCAGGAATAAAGTTTACAAGGTCGTCCATTCTAGCCGCAAACTTTCCAAAAAACTCGTATCTCTCATTCCTATATCCAATCATGGCATCGAGAGTGTTTATGGCTCTATACACCAATGCCCCGCTTAACCCAAAGAGGAGAAAATAGAAAATTGGAGCAACCACACTATCCACGATGTTCTCGGCGAGGCTTTCGATTGCTGCTGAGTTAAGATGATACCTATCTAGGCTTTTCACATCTCTGCTCACAATCAAACCAACGTACTTTCGCTGTTCTTCGATGTCTTCCCTTATGGTGTTCTTTACATGCCAGGCAAGGCTTTTTATAGCAAAGGAGGTCTTTAAAAGGTAAGCACCCAAGGCAATGCTAAGCCATCTAGGCAAAAAGTACGGAAGTTTTGAAAGGAAAAAGGCAAAGCCAATCACAGCCATCGCCCCTAAAGACCCTATAACAAGGTCTAGAGCTGGGCTTCTCCTTCTGTAGTGTTTATCAAAAAATTCAATGAGCTTGCCAAACCACACTACAGGGTGAATTAAGGCGGGTGGTTCTCCTATCACCAAATCCAACACCAACGCAAGGAGAAAGATTATCGGCTTCATTTCGGCATCAACAGTGTTGGATATTTTATCCTTTTAACTCTTTCCGGAGCTCAATTTAGGGAGAACTAGAATTATCAAAAAACTTTGATGGCAATATTTTGCCACGTTTCAAAATACTCTGCCATGAATTGAGACAAATGCCTTTCTTATTTCTTCATACTCTTCAAGAATCTCCTCGTTTGGTTCTTTTATTCCTCTCCTAACGTACCAGGCTGGATGTTTAAGGTAAATTGCATCAAGGCCAAGCTTTTTCAGGGCTTTCTGAGCGGTTCTGCCGACGGCAAAAATGGCTTTAGGCTTGAGGATATCGAGCTCCCTCTCCAAAAGCCCTAGCTCCTTTTCCCCAAATCCTTTCAGCTTGTTTTCCGGAGGATTGCACTTAACAACATTGGTGATGTACACAAAATCCGGGTTTATGCCGAGGGAGAAAAGCGTTTTCCTAAGAAGCATTCCCGAGGCATCTCTGTAGAAGCATATTCCCGTTAATCCGCACCCTTTTCTACCCGGCGCTTCACCTACCAAGGCAATTTTTGAACCAACCCATCCGTTTGCAAAGGGTAAGCCCTCAAAGGCTTTTATTTTCATCTGGTATTCATAGTTTCCTCTACTGCAGAACCTCAAGGGAGATCTAAGGAATTCATGATAGAGTTTCACAAGCTCGTGGGCCTTTTTCTCATCCTTCTCATCTTTGACCAGAAACCTTTCCTTCGGGTTGTAGAGGGTTTTAGCATAAACCCCATAGGTTTTTTCATCCAGAGAAAGAAGGTCTCTCCACGTCTTTAAGAATAGCGGCATAGTTTTGAAGTTTTTTGGATTTATATAAACTTCGCCAATCCTTTTAAGGCTCTCAAACCTCAGCAGCATAAAGGATAAAATGTCCAATGGATTTATAATTTTGGTGGTGGCATGGAGACAAAATTTTGTGAGGGAATAATTGTAAAAGGAAAAAGCCCACAGGAAAGCTACGCCCTCCACTTCTGGAAGGCTCCATGGAAAAAGGGATTTGAAGGGGCAATTAGCGGGACTGTAAAAGCTTATCCCTGGCTCTGCCTTAACTGTGGTGCAATAATTCCTTACGTGGAGGAGGCAGAGCTTCAAAAAGTCAAAGAGGAATACGAAGAGGCAAAGCTGGAGGGAAGGCTTTGAGGAGTGTAGCTTTTTTCTCAGGTGGAAAGGATGGATTATACGCTCTTTACCTTGCCGAAAAAAGAGGTATCAAAGTTCCCTATTTACTTGCTCTCAAGACTTCAATTGGACTATCTCCCCACTGGGAAAATTTTGATGCCCTTAAGATCATTGCAAATGCCATGGGGAAAACTCTCCTTACCTTTGACATGGCAGAAGGAGGAGATTCTTTAGCCAGATTCATAGCATCCCTTGAAGTTGATTATCTCATAGCAGGGGACATATTCCTAGAAGAACACCTAAAGTGGATGGAGTGGCTTGCTGAAAAAGCCGGTGTTAAAAGCTTAGAACCCCTGTGGGGACGAAATACGCTTGAGCTAGCCGAAGAGATTCTTAATGCTGGCTTTGAATATGCAATAATTGCAGTAAATAAGGAAAAACTTGGAAAAGACTGGTTAGGATATAAGTTTTCCTCCCTGGAAGATTTAGATGTATTCTTAGACAAGAACCCCGCCGTAGATCCGCTCGGTGAAAGGGGAGAGTTCCACACGGTAACACTCTCCGGCCCACTCTTTAGGGAGCGTTTTAAGCTTGAAAAGCTTTCCATTGAGAAAAGCGAAAAGTATTGGTGGTTAAGGTTTAAGGTGATGAGGGATGATTGAAAAGCTTAATTCCAAGGGAATAACCCTTGAAAAAATGCTCGATACCGCTCTGGAGCTCTACATCGGGGAAGAGAGAGAAAAGGTCAAAGAAAAACTCAAGGAAATCATGCACCACTATCTAAACGATATAAATATCCAAGCACTTTTGACAGCTGCTCTGCTCTTGGAGGAGAGCTTTGAAGTTGAAGGTGATCCCGTAAACCTAGTTGCCGATGAGCTCATCGGGATTAACATAGCTGAATATATTGGGGGCAAGATGGCACTCTTCAACTTCTTTTACTATGACACAAAAAAGCCCGGGATTTTAAAGGAGCTCCATCCTTTCCTGGACGATGCCATAGGAGGATTCATTGCCGGATGCATGACAAAAGTTTTCGAGCTCACTTCATCCGGGACTCCCAACGAAGGAAGAGAAAGAGGAATATAAAGAAGATCGTGATGTAGTAACTCACGGCAAAAGGGAGTATACCCAGCAACCCGAGAGTATATAAGAAGGTCAAAATCAAAACCAAGACAAGCAATTTTCGATAGCGTTCCTTTTTCATGGATGGCACTTAGAGGCAGACTTTTTAAGCTTTCTTGCAATTGGATTAATTAGCCAGGTGGTTGCATGAGAAACATCATCCCCTTCATGACAAGAATCCCAATAAGGGGAGACTTCGAAAAAGCCAGGAATGAGATATGGACCTTTCCTCTGCTTGCTACCCTTACTTCCTCTCTGCCCACCCTGATTTTATACCTTGACCTTCCTATGAAAAACATCTTAGCAATTCTCTCGCTTTACTCCACAATAGGCCTACTCCACTTGGACGGGCTAGCCGATTGGGCCGATGGAATTATGGTTAAAGGAGACAGAGAAAGGAAAATTAAAGCCATGAAAGATCTAAACACGGGTATAGCTGGAATTTTTGCTGTTGTAATGGTACTTTTTGTTCAGATATACTCTCTAAACTATCTCCCATTTTATGCAATATTTCTAGCTGAGCTGAACTCAAAGTATGCAATGCTCCTTGCTTTAGCCACCAAAAAACCACTTGGATCAGGATTAGGATGGTATTTTATGGAAAAGATGAACAAAAGGCAATTGGCTGTTGGCACCTTGTTATACTCGATCCTCATCTTCCCTATAGGATTTTATAACCCAAAGGCCATTTTTTCAGTTGTTGGACTTTTGGTTAGTGCATACGTCATGAAGGTTAGTATAGACAATTTCGGAGGTTTAAATGGGGACTGCATTGGAGCAATAGCGGAGATAACAAGAGCCGGAACACTTTTACTTATGGCTTTTGTATTTATGCTATTGGAATGAAGCTGACGCATAAGTTTAAAAGTTTTCTGAACCAAATTCTATTCGGTGAGAATATGCAAGAGATCGAGAAGGTTCTCTCCAAACTTCCTCCCGAGCTTAAAAAGGAGGTTTTTGATTATGCAGAGTTCCTTCTTAAAAAATATCGGGAGAAAAAAAGAAAGGGATTCACGTTTTCATGGGAAGGCAAAGTTAAGTCGGAGTTTTCCTCAGTTGAACTTCAACACAAGGCTTTGGAGTGGAGGACCTGATGTTTCTTGTGGATACAAATATTTTCTTGGAGATCCTTCTTGGTCAAAAGAAGAAAGAGGAGGCAAAGAAATTTCTTTCTGAGAATATTGATAGACTTTATATGACAGATTTTTCTCTGCACTCAATTGGAGTGATACTTTTCAAATTAAGAAAACCAGAAGTTTTTGAAGAATTCATAGAAGATGTTCTTCCAAATGTGGAGATTCTCTCTTTACCAGTAGAGAGCTATCCAGAACTCATTAGGATACATAAGACCCTCAATCTTGATTTCGACGATGCCTACCAGTGTGCTGTTGCAAACGTTTTTGATCTTACAGTAGTCACTATGGACGCGGATTTCACAAAAGCTTTGAATTATGTAAAAATCCTCTTTTTGTGATAGCAATGATAATCATCTTAGCAGGTGGGAAATCTACCAGAATGGGAAAAGAAAAACCAGTATTGAAAATAGCAGATAAAGAAATGCTCCTCTGGGTTTACAATGAGAGCTCAAAGATAGATGAAACCCTTGTTGCTCTCTCGAAGAACACGCCAAAAACCAAGGAACTATGCCTCCGGGAGAGGATTCCCTTCGTCAACACGCCAGGAAGAGGATATGTTGAAGACGTTCAGTGGCTCTTGAAGGAGTTTGGACCATTTGTAAGTGTCTCAGCCGATCTGCCTTTCGTAAAGGCGTGTGATATTGCCCTCATAAGAAGCGAGCTTGAAAAGAAAAAAACCAGCATCACTGGAGTTTTACCTTTAAACATAGTCCCAAAAGACCTTAGAGTTGCAACTTACAGAGGATACGCGATTGTAGGGATTAATGGAGTTTCCTATGAGGGAGAAGAATTCGTTGAGCTAAGGAACCCTCTTTTGGCCTTAAACGTGAACACACCAAGAGAACTTGAACTTGCAAACAGAGTTGCCAAGCTCCTACACCCCAAGTTCACTTAGGATGTAATTGAGGTCTAAGTTTTCTTCCACAACTCTGGAAAATCTTTCAATTTCCTCCTCCAGGCTCCACTCCTCGAGGCTTAAGGGCTCAAGACCCTTCTCCAAGCGAAGCATGTTTAAAAGCCGCTCTGTGAATGCGAAGTTGTGAAAGATTCCATGGAGATACGTTCCAAAGCTTCTCTCACCTATAGCCCCCTCGGGCTCGAAGGCTTTGGTACCGTTTATCTCCTTTATTATTGAGAACGGCCTCTCACTTGTGGATCGCCCCATCCTTATTTCGTAGCCCTCAACTTCCATTTTCTTGGCTTGCTCCCACAGTATTTTCGATTTCAGGTGGTTGGTTCTCTTTTCCATCGTGAAGATCGTTTTAGCTGGCAGAAGACCGATGCCCCTAACCTTGCCTCTCTTTGACTCGACATTGTCTATTATCTCCTTCCCAAGCATCTGAAAGCCGCCGCAGATTCCCACAACGAATGAACCCTCGCGGTGAGCCTGAATTATGGCATCTTCAATCCCATTCTCCCTCATCCAGAGGAAATCTTCCACCGTGTTTTTGCTCCCTGGAATAATTATTAAATCTCCTTCAATCTCGTCGGCTTTTGTCACATAATCAACACCGTTGGCCCAATGAAGGGGCTCGAAATCGGTGAAGTTGCTTATATGTGGAAGCTTGATGATCTGTATGCGCAAGTCACCTTTAACTTTAGGAAACTCTGCTAAGGAATCTTCTTCTGGCAGTTTGTGATCCACATAGGGGATAACTCCCATGACCCTTTTCCCATATCTCTGCTCCAAATATCCAAAGCCGGGTTCAAGGAGAGATTTATCACCCCTAAACTTGTTGAAAACAAACCCCATAACTAGCTCCCTTTCCTCCTCGCTTAAAAGCTCCATTGTGCCTACTATTGAGGCAAAACTACCCCCTCTATCTATGTCAGCCACGAGAATAACTTTGGCATTTGCATGCCTTGCAACCCGCATGTTTGCAATATCATAATCCTTCAAGTTTATCTCCACAGGGGAACCCGCTCCCTCAATTACTACAACATCATGACTATGCATAAGCTCATCTAGAATCCTCATGACCCTTTTAAAGAGCTCCTCCTTGGTGGAAAGCATGTATTCTCTGGCTGAGACACTCCCAATGGGCTTTCCCATAAAAACTACTTGACTTCTCATGTTCCCCTCAGGTTTTAGAAGAATAGGGTTGAACCTCACAGAAGGTTTCTTCTTACACGCCAAAGCTTGCAAATATTGAGCCCTGCTTATTTCTCCCCCTTCAATGCTTGGAGCAGAATTTAAACTCATGTTCTGGCTTTTGAAGGGAACCACATCGTAACCGAGATTTGTAAGAATCCTGCACAGTGCAAGGGCCAATAAAGATTTTCCAGCTCCTGAGGAAGTGCCTTGGATCATCAAAGCTCTACCCATAACCATCACCAAAAAGAGAAAAAAAGAATCAGCCTGCCGTAGCTTCACATACGAGAGGCTGATATGTGAAGTTAAACACATCTGGATGTAAGAACTTTGCGATTTCCTCCAATCCCTCGACTATCCTTGGAGTTGGCCTTGAGACAATGTCATCACTGCTTAGAGTGTAAACCCTCCCATTTTTTACGGCATCAGTGTTCACAAGCTGAGTATTGCAAAGATCCTCCGCATTCATTCCCGCATGTGGAGGAAGGATTATCACTTCCGGATTCCTTGCCAAGACTTCTTCAATGCTTACTTGCGGCCATCCTTGAGTATCTCCAAAGATGTTTTCTCCCCCTGCCAATGTTATGAGATCGTTAATGAAAGTACCGTTACCAGCGGTCATCAGAGGATCGCTCCAGACTATGTAGAACACCTTTACCCTCTGTACGTCTTGAACCTTGCTCTCTATCTCCTCAATTTTGTCCTTCATTTCAGCTACAACTTCTTTGGCTTTTTCCTCTTTATTCGTAACTTTTCCTAAAAGTTCAACTGCTTTGTAAATTTCATCTATACTCTTTGGGTCAATGATTATAACTGGGGCTATCTTTTCAAGTTGTTCTAAGTATTTGAGATGCATTGAGGTGCCAATTATAAGGTCTGGATTCAAAGATGCTATCACCTCTATATTGGGATCAGAAAATCCCCCGACAACAGTTCTTCCTTCCTGAACATTCTCCGGATAGTTGTCGAATTTTGTGACTCCAACAACTTTGTCGAGAGCACCTATGAAGTAAAGGGTTTCCGTGATACTAGGAGCTAAAGATACTATTTTTTGAGGCTCTTTCTCTATGGTGACTTCCCTTCCGGCAAAATCAACTATAGTTAATGGATATTTAGGAGCAGGAGTTTGGGTTTCGCTTCCTGTATTTGTTGTGGTTGTCGTGGATGTCACTTTTTCTTCAGTGGTTTCTGTTGTGGTAGGGGTGGTTTGAGTTTGCCCGATGCAACCTGCTATAACAACTCCAAACATAAGCAGTACCAGCACAATGGCTACCTTTCTCATGTACCTCACCTGGATAATTTGTCCAGCAATAATAAAAGGGAAGGGTATATAAACCTATTGGATAATTTGTCCAAGGTGATATCTATGATGCTTGTTGTATTGGGAAACACCGAGGTGTCTCTAATACCAGGAATAAGCATGGCAGGAGCAACACCGGAGCTAACAAAACTAACTCCACCGGCAGATGCGGAATACCTTTTTTACGAAAGGCCGAAAATAATAGATGCAATACCCGTAACTCCTGAGGGACATCCAACCCCTGCTATAATCACGAAAGCCGCAAAAGAGCTTGCAAACTTTCCGATTATTGTTGTAAGGGGAGGTACTTATTTAGCCCCTCTCGTCCCCCATGTGCACATAAGCAGCTATGTGGGAAGAGATTTTAGAAAAGAGAAAGCTTTGCCAGAAACTAGGGAAATAATAGACAGAGCATCCCTTTTTGGGGAAGAACTAAACAAGCTAAATCTGGAAGAAGTAGTTATTGGAGAATCAACACCGGGAGGAACAACAACAGCTCAAGCGGTTTTGTGGGCTCTTGAATACGATGCAAAGACTTCCTCGGCTTCTCCCGACAATCCCCAACCCTTAAAGGAAAAAGTAATAGCAGAGGGGTTCAAAAGGGCGGGTATAAAAGAAGGAGAGCTTAAGGACAAACCATTAACAGCCTTGGAAGAGTTTGGCGACCCGATGATGGCCACGGTTGTAGGAATCGCTCGGGGATTCAAAGGAAAAGTAATACTTGCTGGTGGAACACAAATGCTGGCTGTTGCAGCATTGTTAAGAGCTATGGGGGAAGAACTCGAAAGGTTCACTATCGTCACCACGAAGTGGGTAATAAAAGACAAAAGTTCAACTTTCAAAGAAACAGCCGAGGAACTGGGGGTAGAGTACCAATATGCGAACTTGGACTTTTCAAAGAGCAGATTTAAGGGTCTTAGAGACTATGAAAGGGGCTACGTGAAAGAAGGGGTTGGAGCCGGGGGAGCCGCATGGCTAGCACTAAAGAGGGGATTTACTGAGAGAGATATCGAGAGGAAAGTAGAAGAGCTCTACGAAAAACTCACAAAGAACCTTTAGTTTTTTCCCACTTCTTCAAACTTTCTTTTAGAGCTTTCCTAACTGCCCTGCCTATGTCTATTCCAAGCCTTGTGGCGGTTCCTGCCCACTCCTGTTCTCCCTCGAAGGCAAACACCCCTATTCCATCGCTTGTTGTTCCAGTGGCATTATAACCGAGATCCAATAGCGTGTATGTTTTTGCTTCTGTGGCCGTCATTATTGCATTTGCCATAGCTCCTAGAGTGAGCCCTTCTTCAATAACCAAAGCTATGTTGATTGTTTTGCTTAAAAATCGGGGAGGCTCATCTCCAGCTATTGCAGGATTAGTTATTCCAGCTGTGATGTATGCCCTAACGTTTCCAGACTCTACAATAGAGAGAACCTTTTCTATATCCGCAGCAGTCATGAAACCTACAAAATTCTTCAGCCCATTTGCCCTCTCAAATTCAAGACAGTCCTTCTTGTAATCACCATCATAATTTTTGTGAACCTGCATGAAAAAGAACCCGTTAGCTCTGAAAACTCCACCATTATGGGGCGCATTACTGAGAGAAATCATTTGAGACTTAAAAGGGTGTACAAATGCCCTCATGAAAGAAAAGGGAAAACTAAGGTTAATAAGCTTTTACCTCAAAGTGTTGACAGTACTTTGGTTGTTACGTCGTTTCCTTCCTTGTCGTAGATTCTGTAGTAGCACTTGCATGGGAACTTCATGCTTGCTCTCTTCATTGCGGCGATTGCAAACTTTAGGTGCTGCCTGTTAACTCTAACGGTGAGGATCTTTTGATCTTTCTTAAGTCTTGCTGCCAATCCTATTGGCTTTCCAAAGGGCCTTCTCATACCGTTTCCGTAACGGTCAGCCTTTCTTCCAGTAGCCATTGGGTTTTCTCTAAGCACTTGGAACGGGTAAACTCTAATCTTGTAGTGGAAGTTGCTCCTACCGACGTTCTTCGTGAGGAATCTGTTAAGCTGGGTTCTTGCAGCTTCGAGTGCGTTTTGCCTAATCTGGACAGGTTCGGCTGTGTGAAGGCTAACCTCAAACTCAAAGTCTCCAGCAGGGTTTCCCATGTCGAAGATAGTAATTCTCGGACCGGGGGCACCTCTAATGTATTCCCTTCTCGTGTAAGCGGGCTTATCAACGTATCTGTCAATCTTGGCTGGTCTCAAAGCCATGCTTCTCACCTCCCAAATGAGCGTAATCTAAAGGTAAGCACTTTGCTTAGCTTATAAAAGTTTTGGATTCTTGACTTGAAAGCTTTTTGGTGGTGGATATATAAAGGTTTTTATAATCAATGAGGTATCTTTCAACTGGGTGATACTATGCAGTTTGAGGATGCTTATAGGGAAGTCTACGAAATAGTAAAGCCAAAATACAAACTTTTCACCGCCGGCCCAGTTGCCTGTTTTCCAGAAGTTCTTGAGATAATGAAAGTCCAGATGTTTAGTCACAGAGCAAAAGAGTATAAGCAGATGCACGTCGATACCGTTGAGAGACTCAAGAAGTTCCTTGAAGTTGAGAAAGGAGAAGTACTCTTGTTCCCAAGCTCCGGTACTGGAGTGATGGAAGCAAGCATAAGAAACGGTGTTTCCAAGGGCGGAAAAGTTCTTGTGACAATAATCGGGGCTTTTGGAAAAAGGTACAAGCAAGTTGTTGAGAGCAACGGGAGAAAAGCTGTAACTTTGGAATATGAACCTGGAAAGGCTGTCAAACCAGAGGATCTTGACGATGCATTAAAGAAAAACCCAGATGTTGAAGCTGTGACAATAACCTATAACGAAACTTCTACAGGTGTCCTTAATCCACTGCCGGAGTTAGCTAAGGTGGCAAAGGAGCACGATAAGCTTGTGTTCGTGGATGCTGTGAGTGCAATGGGTGGGGCTGACATAAAGTTCACCAAATGGGGAATCGATGTTGTCTTTGGAAGTTCCCAAAAGGCCTTTGGAGTTCCTCCTGGATTAGCTATTGGAGCTTTCAGTGAAGAATTCATTGAAATAGCTCACAAAATGGAAGAGAGAGGCTGGTATTTTGACATTCCAAGGTACATTAAGGTCCAAAACGAGAAGCAGGGGCCCCCTTCAACCCCAGCAATGCCCCAAGAGTTTGGCCTAAACGTTGTGCTTAGAATAATTAAAAAGATGGGCGGGAAAGAGAAGTGGCTCGACATGTACAGAAAGAGAAGCGAAATGATAAGAAACGGAGTAAGAGAGATTGGCTTAGAAATTCTCGCAGAGCCAGGTTACGAGAGCCCCACAATAACGGCAGTACTTACACCGGAGGGCATCAAGGGAGATCAAGTTTACAACGCAATGCGTGAGAGAGGATTCGAGCTTGCCAAGGGCTATGGTGAAGGCATAAAGGAGAAAACCTTCAGAATTGGAAACATGGGATACATGACATTTGAAGACATTGAAGAGATGCTCCAAAACCTGAAAGAAGTGATAGAAGAATTAAAAGCAAAGGTTTAAGCAACTTTCTCCAGCTTTATTTTTCCTTCTTTTTGAACAACCCGATAGATTGCGTTCACCCTTCTAAGGCCGCTCTTTATGTCCCTATATAACTCGATAACCAGCTCAAACCTTGCAAGGGTTTTGTCGTCTATTCTAAGCCAGTGTTTTATTTCCTCTACTAAGTCCCTCGAGAGGACAAGCGAGGAAATTATAAACGGATAATCATCGATTATTTTGTCCAGCAGGTATGGAATGTCAATTGTATGGAGGGTGTCTATAACAACGTAATCGGGATTGAGTTTCTTAATCTCCTCTATAACCTCTTTAGTCCTCTGCTTGGTGCTCTTTTCATTGAACTCGGTGTCTATCACGTGGATGTTCTTCTTGAAAGGCTTAAACTCCCCATAGGCAGTGACAACGGCTATTTTCCATTCTTCTGGAATGAGATGAATTATCGCCTCGATAAGCTTTGTTTTACCTGCCCTGCTTGTCCCAACTACGAGAATGTCTTCTTTCTTTAATATGGACTCTTTAATCACTTCCAGCTGGTGTTTGGTTATGGTTTCGTATCTCAAAAGATCCTCCGGTGTAAAGATATAGACGCCCATTTCTTTGTCACCAAAAGATATTTGGGTTTTGATGTTATTAACTATATGGTTGCAGTGCTGTAGGAACTTGGATATGATCTAAATCTCTGAGATGAGATACACTGTCTTTTGGGTTTTGTGAATTTTATGCAGGTATGGCCTCAATAGACGTTGCTCTTTCGGAAATTTACCTTTGATGCCTAAGAACTCACTGTCTAATTTTAGTTAATTTTTTAAACCCTAATTTTTATCCCACCATGAACTCATGAGGCTCTCTCAAAAGAATGCGGGTTTCCCGCGTGAGAGAGCTGAGGTTTAGAGAAAGCTTTAAAAACCCACTTTGATGAATAGACTTAGGCATAACTTTGGAGGTGTGTTAAGATGGCAAAGGAGAAGCCACACGTTAATATAGTGTTTATCGGACACGTAGACCACGGAAAGAGTACAACAATCGGTAGATTGCTCTTCGACACAGCCAACATTCCAGAGCAGATCATCAAGAAGTTCGAGGAAATGGGTGAAAAGGGTAAGTCATTCAAGTTCGCTTGGGTCATGGACAGACTCAAGGAAGAGAGAGAAAGAGGTATTACAATCGACGTTGCCCACACCAAGTTCGAGACCCCACATAGGTACATCACTATTATCGACGCTCCAGGTCACAGAGACTTCGTTAAGAACATGATTACCGGTGCTTCACAGGCTGACGCTGCAGTTCTCGTCGTTGCAGCCACAGATGGTGTCATGCCACAGACAAAGGAGCACGCATTCCTTGCAAGAACACTCGGTATCAACCACATAATCGTTGCGATTAACAAGATGGATATGGTCAACTACGACGAGAAGAGGTTCAAAGAGGTTGCAGCCCAGGTTACAAAGCTCTTGCAAATGCTCGGTTACAAGAACTTCCCAGTCATCCCAATCAGCGCTTGGGAAGGCGACAACGTAGTTAAGAAGAGCGACAAGATGCCCTGGTACAACGGCCCAACACTCATCGAGGCCCTTGACCAGATCCCAGAGCCAGAGAAGCCAGTTGACAAGCCACTTAGAATCCCAATCCAAGACGTCTACTCAATTAAGGGTGTCGGTACAGTCCCAGTCGGTAGAGTTGAAACCGGAAGACTTAGGGTTGGAGATGTAGTCATCTTCGAGCCAGCATCAACAATCTTCCACAAGCCAATACAAGGTGAAGTCAAGAGCATTGAAATGCACCACGAGCCACTTGAAGAGGCTCTTCCAGGTGACAACATTGGTTTCAACGTCAGAGGTGTCGGTAAGAACGACATAAAGAGAGGTGACGTCGCTGGACACACAACCAACCCACCAACAGTTGTCAGACCAAAGGACACATTCAAGGCCCAAATTATCGTCCTCAACCACCCAACAGCCATTACAATCGGCTACACACCAGTTCTCCACGCTCACACAACCCAGGTCGCAGTTAGATTCGAGCAGCTCTTAGCTAAGCTCGACCCAAGAACCGGTAACATCGTTGAGGAGAACCCACAATTCATCAAGACCGGTGACTCAGCTATCGTAATACTCAGACCAACCAAGCCAATGGTCATCGAGCCAGTTAAGGAGATACCACAGCTCGGTAGATTCGCTATCAGAGACATGGGTCAAACAGTCGCTGCCGGTATGGTTATATCCATCCAGAAGGGCGAGTGAAGCCCTTCTCTAGCTTTTTCCTTTAAAATTATTACTTTTTCCATTAGAACTTAGAGAGGTGGCAAAAATGCAAAAAGCAAGAATTAAGCTTGCGAGCACAAACATAAGTGCTCTTAATGAGGTTACAGATCAAATCAAGCAGATTGCAGAGAGGACAGGAGTTAGAATGAGCGGGCCTATCCCACTCCCAACCAAAAGGATAAGGATAACCACAAGAAAGAGCCCTGATGGGGAAGGAAGCGCAACTTTTGATAGATTTGAACTTAGAGTTCACAAGAGACTCATAGACATTGAAGCTGATGAGAGAGCTATGAGGCAAATCATGAGGATTCGTGTTCCTGAAGACGTGACAATAGAGATTGAGCTTATCTCATGATTCTCATTATTTTTAGCGCCGGGGTAGCCTAGCCTGGGAAGGCGCGGGCCTGGAGAGTCCGTGGGCGTTAAGCCCGCCAGGGTTCAAATCCCTGCCCCGGCGCCAACACCCTTATAAACCTCCTCTTCTCATCTCCGTTGGTGAATAAAGCTATGGAGAACTATCTCAAGCTTATCCCCAAGAGAAATGAAGAAATTGAATTAAGAAAGATCGATGGAAAGTATTATCTTCTAATTCCCATGACATCCAAACTGGATTTTCTCGCAAGAAAGCTTCATGGTAACTATAGACGAATAGAACTCGATGAAATAGGGGTTTTTGTATGGGAACTTTGCGATGGCACAAGGACAATAGAACAAATAGGAAAAAAAGTGAGAGAAAAATTTGGAGAAAATGCCGAACCGCTATATGAAAGACTTGTGACCTTTATCCTTGAGCTATACAAGAGAAATCTCGTTCTCTTGGGTGGGTGGGATGAACAAAGAGACTGAAGGGACTCTCTTGGCCCTTCTTGGCATGTTTCTCTATGGAATAGAACCCGTGGTAATCAAGGCAAACCCCACAAATCCGCTAAGCTTTGCAGCATTTTCTGCCCTCATAGCTTCTTTAATCCTTTGGCCAATCGTTTTACTTACATCTAGCTGGAAAGAAGTAAAAGAAAATCCACAGTATATTCCAAGAGCATTTTTGGTAGGGATGTTTGGAACTGCCTTAGCCTATATCGCTTATTCTTATGGGGCTCGATTAAGCACAGCGATAAATGCTTCTCTTATAACCAGGGCAGAAGTTCTTTTCTCGTTTGTTCTTGCTTATATCTTCCTAAGGGAAAAAATAACCAAACACCAGGTCTTCTGGTCATTTTCAATCATTATTGGCTTGTTTTTGGTAATAACACAGGGAAAGGCATTAATACCAAGAAGGGGAGATTTGCTCCTCCTGTTAGTCCCCCTTTTCTGGCAGAGCGGGCATGTGATAGCAAAGAAACTCCCTTACAATCCATTCCTTATAGCGGCATTTAGAAACACCTTTGGAGGAATCTTGCTCTTTTTGCTTGCTCTCTCTTCTGGACTTGAGTTTTCAAAGCTTGCTGTAGCAGAGGGCATAATACTCTCATTTGGACAAGTGATATGGTACCTCGCAATAAAGCGGATAAACCTCTCAAAGGCGACGGCAATAATAACACCTGCTCCCGCAGTAGCAATAGGGGTTGCAATCCTCCTTGGGGAAGAATTCACAGTATATCACCTAGTAGGGTTTGTGCTCATAACCATTGGAACCTTTATGGTCAGCAGAATCAAAAGTGAACTAAAGGCGGCTTAATAATTCATCGGCATTTTTTGGAACCCTAAGCCGGACATAGGAATCGTCCAACGACCTAAAAGCTGAGCCCCTAACAGTTAATATCTTCCTTTCAAGAAAATAGTGGTAAGTGTCCCCTTCTCCCCATAAAAGCATTATTGGAGTCTGCATGTGGGTTTCAGCTATTTGGAATTTTTTCTTGAGGGTATTGATGATTTCTCTTTTTACAGCGGCTATCTTTTTCTTGCTTTCCTCGAGGAATTTTTGATCCTTAAGTGCTTCAACTGCCAAAATCTCTCCAATTGTACTTATGGGAAACGGCAAATCTACCTTCTTATAAAGCTCTCCAAGCTTTCGGTTTTTTATAACAGCATAGCCTACCCTCATAGATGCCAGCCCAAAGCCTTTTGAGAAAGAGCGGAGGACGATAAGATTATCATACTCAAGGTTTATTGCCGATTCTTCTTTTTCAACAAAATCCCCATAAGCTTCATCTACAAGAACCAAAACACCCTTCCTCTCGGCATCTTGAACGATTTCCTCAACTTCCTTGAGCCTTAACACCTGTCCAGTGGGGTTGTGAGGGTTGTCTAGGTAGAGAAGAGAATAATCTGAAGTGAGAGCATTTATAACTTCTCCAACATCGATTTTAAACCTGTTTTCCTTTTTTAGGGAAACCGATTCATAGGAACCTCCCATGGCAAGTACGTCGCTTATGTACCTCGTATACTGCGGGGAAATACCAAACACCTTGGAGCCCGGGCTTATTACAAATTTGTTCACCTTTTCAAAACATCCGATGGTTCCATAACCAAAGAAAATGCTTTCTTCATCTACATCCCAGTATTCCGCAAGGGCGTTTCTAAGATAAGTATACCTCACATCCGGATACGCAGAAAGGTCTACCTCTAAGTTTTTCAACTTCTCTTTTACCCTTTCGGAAGTTCCAAACGGATTTGTGCCAAGGGAACAGTCGAGGAATCCTGCCCCATGGCCAATCTTATCCGCATACCCTCCGGGCACCTCAAGGGTGAAGAGCTCTTCGCGGACTTTAAACCTCCTCATCAAATGTCTCACCTAATAGGCGCTCTATGACTTTCCTCCTTTTTTTCTCAAAGTCGTCCTTGTCAAGGAACTCCCAGTAGTATTCACCGCTTGGGAACTTGCCCTCTTTTACTTCCTCCCTATAATTCTCAAGCGCCAGCTGAATTATACCCCTCAAATCTGCGTATTTCTTTACAAATGGGGGCACATGCTCATAGACACCAAGGAGATCGTGCCATACCAGAACTTGCCCGTCCACATAAGGACCAGACCCGATCCCTATCGTTGGTATTTTGACTTCTTCAGTTACTAACTTAGCTACATCCGCCAGAACGAACTCTAAAACAACTGCAAAAGCTCCAGCCTTTTCTAGTGCCTTTGCATCCCTAAGTATTTCTTCGATTTCTTCTTCGGTCTCTCCCGTTATATGGTAGCCTCCCAAACGAAGGTACCTTTGGGGAGTCAAGCCAGTATGCCCCATAACAGGTATGCCCGCCCTAACGAGCTTCTTTACAAGTTTTCTGTGATCGTAACCACCTTCAATCTTTACCGCATCCGCTCCTGCCTGGATTAACCGGGCGGCATTTCTCATCCCTTCCTCTACGCTAACTTCATAACTCATAAATGGCATATCAGCGAGAACCAATCCTCTTTTAACGGCTTTTGCAACTGCCCTCGTGTGATAAACCATCTGCTCCATGGTCACATTTAGGGTGTTCTGCTCTCCATAGACCACCATTCCCAGCGAATCCCCAACAAAAATAATGTCAATCTTGGCTTTATCCGCTAGAAGAGCTGATGGATAATCGTATGCAGTCACCATCGTAATTTTCTCCTTCCCCTTCATTTCCATAATCTTCTTCGGTGTTATCTCCCTCATGGCAATCTCCCTAAAGCCTAATAAACTTGGGGAAATATTAACCTATCGGGTGAGAGAATGAAAAGGTGGGAGCACTATGAGCACACTGCCGATATTGGAATAAGGGGATATGGAGAAACCCTTGAAGAGGCTTTTGAAGCCGTTGCAATTGCTCTTTTTGACGTAATGGTTAACGTTGAGAAAGTTGAGAAGAGAGAAGTAAGAGAAATCGAAGTTGAGGGAGAGGATTTATATTCCTTGCTTTACAACTTCCTTGAAGAGCTCCTTATCCTCCATGACACGGAAGGACTGGTTTTTAGGGACTTTGAAGTTAAAATAGAAAAAACTGAAGAGGGGTACAAGCTCAAGGCAAAAGCCTATGGAGAAAAGCTGAGCGAAAAGCA
The DNA here is from genome assembly GCF_024054535.1 of Thermococcus alcaliphilus. NCBI lineage: Archaea > Methanobacteriati > Methanobacteriota > Thermococci > Thermococcales > Thermococcaceae > Thermococcus > Thermococcus alcaliphilus. Next base: position 223,840 of record NZ_JAMXLV010000021.1, read on the forward strand.
CGAGCCAAAAGAAGAAGTCAAAGCCATAACCTACCACGACATGGAGATAAAACAGCTCCCCAATGGAGAATGGATGGCACAGCTTGTCCCAGATATCTGAGGTGATCGGATGGAAGAAGTTGCCAAAATGAACAGAGCATTCTACGAGAGGTATCAAAAGCTCGATGATGGGGAAGAATTCTGGAGGCTCATGATGGCGCCCTTGAGGCAGAGCATAAGAATCAACACCCTCAAAGCTCCCCTAGAGTACGTAAAGGCAAGGCTGGAAGAAAGGTACGAGCTTGAACCAATCCCCTGGGTAAAAGAAGGGTTCTTTATCAACACCAGAGAGTTCGGGGATATGATAGAGTACACCCTTGGGCTTGTCTTTCCTCAAGAGGCGTCCTCAATGATACCACCCGTTGTCCTAGATCCCAAGCCCGGAGAACTTGTCCTTGACATGGCGGCTGCCCCGGGAGCTAAAACGACACAAATAGCACAATACATGAAAAACGAAGGGTGCATAATAGCCAATGACTTAAAAAAATGGCGTGCTAATGTTTTGATAGCAAACCTAAACCGGTTTGGAGTGCTTAACGCAAGGGTTACCGTCAAAGACGGCACGTACTTTTCACGATTTGAAAATACCTTCGATAGAATACTCCTTGATGCGCCCTGCTCGAGTGTGGGGATGATAAGAAAAAGCTTCAAATTCTTGACAGATTGGAGCATGAAGAAGGTTATAAGATACTCCAACATTCAAAAAAAGCTAATAGTAGCAGCTTACAAAGCTCTAAAGCCCGGAGGAGTTTTAGTGTACTCAACATGTACCATAGATCCCCTTGAAAACGAAGAAGTTGTTGACTACCTCCTCTCCAAAACTGACGCCAAGCTTGAGAAAATCAACCTACCTCTAAAATCAACACCTCCCGTTTTGGAGTTTGAGGGGAAGAAGTATTCCGAGGAGGTGAAAAAATGTCTTCGCATTCATCCACAGGACAACAACACAGAAGCGTTCTTTATAGCGAAAATAAGGAAACCATGAGCAAAAAAGTTAAGGAAATGCTAATAGAGCAGTATGGGTATGCTCCAGATTTGATTTTTGAAGTAAAAAGGAGTAAAAAGGTTTATGCTTATAAGCCCTGTGAGTTCGATCCAAAGACACGCACAGATAGGGGAATTTATTTTGGAAAAATCGAAAGTGATGGGATAAGGCTTACTATAGAGGGAAGCTTTTTAGTCGGTTCAAAAGCTACAAAAAACGTCGTTGAAGTTGATGAGGGAGAGGCGAAGCTCTGGCTAAGTGGAGAAGACTTGAAAACCTCAACCGAAACGAGAGGATGGGTAATACTAAAATGGGGCTTGTACTATCTCGGCTGCGGAAAAGCAAAAGACGGTATAATTAAAAACTACGTGCCGAAAGAAAGAAGAATAAACCCCAAATAACGCAATCTTTTAAAATTTTGAGAGCTATTTAATTTGGAGGTGAGAAGGGTGGAGATCCCATTAAAGAGAATAGATAAGATTAGGTGGGAGATACCGAAGTTCGATAAAAGAATGAGAGTGCCGGGAAGAGTTTATGCAGATGATACACTAATCCAAAAAATGAGACAAGATAGAACCCTCGAACAGGCCGCAAATGTGGCCATGCTTCCGGGGATTTATAAGTATTCTATAGTAATGCCCGATGGCCATCAGGGTTATGGTTTCCCAATCGGTGGTGTGGCCGCTTTTGATGTGAAAGAAGGTGTCATAAGCCCCGGAGGCGTAGGTTATGACATTAACTGCGGCGTCAGGCTTATTAGGACGAACTTAACGGAGAAAGAAGTTAGACCAAAGATCAAACAGCTCGTCGATACTCTATTCAAAAACGTGCCAAGCGGACTTGGAAGCAAAGGAAGGATTAGGCTTCACTGGACGCAATTAGATGATGTTCTTGCAGATGGTGCAAAGTGGGCTGTGGATAACGGCTATGGCTGGAAGGAAGATTTAGAACATCTAGAAGAGAACGGGAGAATGGAAGGAGCGGATCCAAATGCAGTAAGCCAAAAAGCAAAGCAAAGAGGAGCCCCACAATTAGGCTCTCTAGGAAGTGGAAACCACTTCTTGGAAGTGCAGGTAGTTGACAAGATCTTCAATGAGGAAATCGCTAAGGTATACGGCTTGTTTGAAGGACAAGTTGTTGTTATGGTGCACACTGGGTCAAGAGGGCTTGGTCATCAGGTAGCAAGCGATTACCTAAGGATCATGGAGAAGGCAAATAGGAAGTACAATGTGCCATGGCCAGACAGAGAGCTTGTGAGCGTCCCATTCCAGACAGAGGAAGGACAAAGATATTTCAGTGCAATGAAAGCTGCGGCAAACTTTGCATGGGCTAACAGGCAGATGATTACCCACTGGGTAAGGGAGAGCTTTGAGGAAGTGTTCAAGCAAAAGGCTGAGGACTTAGGAATGAGCATAGTTTACGATGTTGCCCACAACATAGCAAAAGTTGAAGAGCACGAGGTTGATGGAAGGAAAGTCAAAGTTGTAGTTCACAGAAAAGGTGCCACAAGAGCATTCCCCGCTGGGCATGAGGCTGTGCCAAGAGCTTACCGCAATGTGGGACAGCCTGTCTTAATTCCCGGCTCAATGGGTACTGCAAGCTATGTGCTTGCTGGAGCCGAGGGATCAATGAAAGAAACCTTTGGTAGCACATGCCACGGTGCAGGAAGGGTTTTGAGCAGACATGCTGCTACAAGACAATTTAGAGGGGATAAGCTTAGAAATGAGCTCATGCAGAGAGGAATATACATTAGGGCGGCGAGCATGAGGGTTGTTGCGGAGGAAGCCCCCGGAGCCTACAAGAACGTCGATAACGTTGTTAACGTTGTTCATGAGGCGGGAATAGCAAATCTGGTGGCAAGGATGAGACCAATTGGAGTTGCAAAGGGCTAGGGCTAGCTTAATCCTTCCCATTTTTCATCTGAGGTCTCTGGTCATAAATCTAGCGTAAGCAAAGGCAAACGGGAGGAGTAGGAAGGTTAAAAGCATCGAGAGATTGTCGAGCATCAAAATTAGGGAATCTCCAAGGGGAGCATAATAGTTAGCTATTCTATCCCCGGCAAAAACTGCAATAACTAGGGCAGCATAGTGGTGAGCCGGGTTTATGAAGTGCAGTCTCTGCTCCCAGAGCTTGAGGTTTTCTTCCCACATCTCAAAAGCAGGTGTTTCATACGGGGGCATTTCTCCTGCTAGATGTTGGGCTATTAAGGAAACCACAGCTCCATATATCATCGTTAGAAAAACTGCCAGACCGATTGATATAAGCATAGATGTTTCGGGCTTTTTTAAGAGCGTCGAAAAGAGCATAGAGATGCTTAAGAAAACCATCGAATAGAGGAGTGTCAAGATAAATGCAACAAATCCTCTCAAGATCGAGTCTCCGTCGAGAGGAGTCCCATTGATAAGGAGAAAGGCAATCGTAACCACATATCCCACGGTGATTGTAATAGCCAAAACAAACGCATTGCCGAGGAATTTTCCATTTATAACCTCGTCTCTGTAAACGGGATGTGCAAGGAGCGTTTTTATAGTTCCGCTCTCAATTTCCTTGTTTATCGCATCTGCCCCAAGAGAAGCACCCAGGATAGCGCCGATTACCGTGAAGAACGTAAAGTTGAGAGTAAGCATAGTAGAGAGCGGTGTAGCAAAGATTTCTCCACTCACTCCAAACAAATCCATTGATAAATTTTCAACAGCGGGAGAAGTTAGCTCACTTAGGTTGTCCCTCAGGGAGTAAGAGAGCAGAAGAAGGAGAAGAACATAAATGCTAAGGAGTATTGCAAACCTTTTGCTTTTTATTGAGACATAGAGCTCCTTCATCGCAATGTTCAATGCCTTCATCTCCTGCCCACCTTCCTCATCATCCATATTACACCCCCAAAAGTTAGCACGAGTATTAGTATCCCAATGTATGCGGTATTAGAGCTCTGGGTCACTCTGACCGTAATCTGGGTGCTGGCTTGAGCTTGATCCCCCTTTCCGGTGATCGTTATTTGGTATGTTCCAGCTGGAGTTGTCTCGGGGACTTTTATCGTAACAGTTAAACGGTTCTCCGATCCACTTATTCTTCTGACGCCTCCCTCAAAATACAGCGATCCAAGCTCGGGAATTACTTGGGGAGTAACCTTAACGTCCCATCCTTGAGGAGCACTAACCTCAAATTTTATGTTTGTTATTGGAGCAGTTCCGGTGTTTTCGAGGGAAAGATAAGCGATTCCATCCTTACCGGCTTTAATGTTCACCATTGGTGTCTCCGGATACATCTCAAATTTGTATTCCCCGATAAGCTTCACTACTAGGTTTATCCTTTTCTCCAATCCAGAGGAGCTTTTAACGACAATAGTTAGATTATATTCTCCAGGCTGGGCATTGAAAGGTGGAACTATTCTTAAAGCAACTTCCTTGGATTCTCCTGGGCTGATTTTTATCTTTCTGATAGGACTTTCCGCATAGTAAAATTCAGCTGACCATCCTTCCGGAATCTCAAAAGCCGAAAGCGAATACCAATCTTCTTCCTTTCCTAAGTTCTTTATGGTTACTGCATACCTACCTATTGATCCTGCTACAATTGCAACTGTGTCTCCGCTTCCCTCAAGCTCGAAGTAGTAGGGAAGCTTTGTTAGAGTTATCTCCAAAGTTTTTTCCTCCCCATCTTCAACTGAAACTTCTTTTTCAACCAATTCATATCCCTCTTTTTCCACAAAAATTTTGTATTCTCCGGGTTTAAGCTCTATCTTAGCTCTTCCATAGCCGTCTGTGAAGGCAGTTTTGTTTCCAGTGCTAATTTTTGCTCCCTGTACAAAGTTGCCTTCCTCATCTTTAGCTGTCACGACTATTTTTGCGGGCTCTCCTTTGTACGTCTTGTAGATAAAAACACTCACGTTCTTTTCTATTCCGTTTATCGAGAACCCTAGTTTATGCTCACCAAGCTCAGCATTTCTTGGAGCCTCTACAAAAAGAGTTATCCCCTGCTCTCCTTCCAAAAGAAAAGACTTGACTCTCTGGTTACCCATGAGGAAATATGCATTCCATCCGGCAGGTTTCTCTGTTACTTCAAGCTTTACAGCTTTCTCCTCTCCCCTATTTTTTAGGATTATTGGGAATGTAACACTCTGACCGGCCTCAGTTTCAACACCGAGCATAGGAATTATAACATCAATGCCCTCATTTTCAATAACATCGAGGGTGATCTCGCCAATCTCTTCCCCAACTGCAAAGCGAATTCTCTTTGTTCCGCTCGCATCTTCGGGAATCTTTATAAAAAGGGTTAGGACAGCAGAAGCCTTGAGATTTAAAGCGATTTCATTGACCTCATATTTCCCACTCTCATCGAGAACTCTTACATCCCATCCCAAAGGCTTTGAGAGGATTTTTAGCTGTAAAGTTAATTCCTTGTTGCCGTTGTTGTAGACCGTTATTGGAATTTGAACTTCATCACCAGCTTTCACCTTAAGCCCCTTGAAAGGATAGTAAACCTCATAATCCTTTCTTCTCTCTCTGTCAATCTCAACATTAGCGTAGTAAACCCCCAAAACATCTCCCGTGTATTCGAGGGCGAGTTTGTCGTGAACTCTGACAGAGTTTGCCTTTACCTCTATCTCATCCCCGTTTATGCTCAGCAACACGCTTTCATTGCCTGATTCTGTCACCTTTATGGAATAATCCCCTACTTCAAACGAAGCTCCGTTTTTAGGGGCTATCTCTTTGGTTAGAGGAGGCTTATATTGCAATGCAACAAAGACATCCTCGTTTTCAGCATTGTAGCTTCCAAGGACAACCCTCATGCTGCCAACTTCGGTAAGATTCCCCTGCCCAACAATTTTCTTTATTTCCTCATCCTCGTAGATTATAGCATACGGCTTCATTTCGTTCTTTTCCAAGGTGAGGTATATTTTGTATTCCCCTAGAATCAGACTCTCTCCTATCTTTACCCTACCTTCAAACACCGTCACCCAGGGTTGAGCGCTCATGAAGGGAAAACTCGAAAGCAAGAGAACAAAAATAATCAAGGAGGCCCATTTTTTCATTTGACTCACCTCTTGTAAATAGTCCTCAAGAAAACGTCCTCCAAGCTTGGTTCTTCAACTTCAAGGCTCACAATTGTTATTCCCTTCCTTGCAAGAAGCTCTGAAAGCTGCTCCCTAATGTCCTCCTTTGCGAATATAATTGCCTTATTTTCGTTTACTTTTTGCACCCTTATAACTCCAGAAAGATCGATTTCTGGAAGCGCTTGCTTTGTCTCAACCTTTATCTCGTAGCCTTCAAGTTCCATGAATTCTTTCTTTATCTCTTCAAGCGTCCCCAGTGCCCTAAGTTTCCCCTTGACTATTATACCAACTCTATCACTTAACTCCTCTACTTCGCTGAGTATATGAGATGAGAAAAACACCGTCTTCCCTTTTTTCCGTTCTTCTCTAACGATGCTTTTTACTAGGTAAGCCCCTTCCGGATCGAGGCCGCTTGTGGGCTCGTCCAGTATCAGCACTTCGGGATCGTTTATAAGTGCCTGAGCCAGCAAAAGCCTCTGCTTCATACCCTTTGAAAAGGCCTTGACTTTTCTATACCTTGCTTCCCACAGTCCTACAAGCTTTAAAAGTTCTTTAATGCGCTTTTCCTTCTCTTGTTTTGAAAAGCTGTAAAAGCTTGCAAAGAACTCCAAGTTCCTCCATGCTGTCAATTCTTCATAAAGCGTCGCATTTTCTGGGAGAAAGCCTATCCGCTCTTTGACTTTTATGGACTCTCTGAAAACATCATTTCCGAGTATTCTCACAGTGCCTTTGTCAGGGATTATAAGTCCGAGCATGCTCAAAATAGTTGTCGTTTTGCCCGCTCCGTTTGGACCCAAAAATCCGAAAATTTCTCCTTTGTAAACTTCGAAGCTCAGTTCATCAACGGCTTTGAAATTCCCATAACTTTTGGTGAGGTTTTCAACTTCTATGGCTTTCATACTACCACCTCTGGCATTTACTTAATCTCCATTTTGAGGAATTTTACATACGAAACAGGGGCAAGAAGCAAAGAAATTAGAGCCAATACCAGAACATTTTGCCAAATTAAGTTCAAACTCTCCAATATGGATCTCTCCTCGACTACAGCCTCTTCGTAAGCTAAGGCAGAGACTATTTCACTTATTTGGGTTTTCCCGCCGAACAATATTCTAGCTATCTCCTGGTAGTGATAGTTTGGCGAAACGTAGAGAATTTTCTCTGTAGTTGTTGTTATTTCACTCAGCCACTGCTGGTAAGCAGGATCTTTGAGAATTAGCTCTTCAAGCTGTTCTTCGGTAAGATTCGATGTATCTTCGGGAAGACTAGGAAGGGGTGGGAGTCCAACAAGAGCAAATGCAACTACACCAGCAATTGCTGAAAGAAGAAAGCTGAAGAATACAAAAACAAATATCCCCATTACAATAGCGTTTTTGGGCTTTTCTATAAAGGTTGAGATCAACACTCCCAAACTTAGAAAACTTATTCCATAGAGTAAGCTGAAGGGAAAGGTTACCAGAAACATTATTAAATCCGTTTTGGTAAGCGGAACGCCTAAAACAAGCGCAAATGCCACTGTTAGAACATAAAACAGCACCAAAGAAGCCCCAAGGTTGAGTATTCCCCCTAAAAATTTCCCAACAAGTATTTGGTCTTTGTACACGGGCTTTGAAGCCATTACCTTTAAGGTTCCGCTCTCTTTTTCTCCATTTATTGCGATTGCTCCCAAAAGAACGCTCATAAGGGCTATTGAATAGTTAAAGGCGTTGGAGAAGCTTGAGAGAAACAACATTTGAAAAGGCGTTTTGTACATCCCTGTGCTCACTCCAAGTTTTCTTGAGCTGTATATCATCCCCAAGGAGAGTATTACAAAAAGCGCTGTCATTATTTGGAATTTCCTCGTTTTGATGCCGACTTCAAAATCCTTCACTGCGATGTTCATTACTTTCATAGTGATCACCAAGTCTGATAGCAACTCATATACTTAAAACTATTACTATTTTTAGTTTTATTAATCATTCAAAAAACAGAGTAAAAAGCAAAATAAGACAAAATCAACAATCGAGGGATTATCAAATGAAAAAAGAAAAAACAGGTTTCACTCCTTTTCCAATACAACAGCGGTACCGTAGGCAAAAATCTCCGCTGCCCCTGAGGCAACTGCTGAAGTCATAAATCTAACCCCAATAACCCCGTTTGCTCCCATTTCCTTTGCATGCTGAATCATCCTCTGAAGGGCTATCTCCCTCGCCTCTGCAAGCATTTCAGTGTACTCCTTAACTTCTCCACCAGCAATATTCCTTAAACCGGCAAGTATGTCTTTTCCAAGGTGCTTTGCCCTAACGGTTGCCCCTCTTGCAATTCCAAGAACCTTGACTACCTTATACCCCGGAACATTCTCCGTTGTAGAAAGAATAAATTCCTCCATGTTCATCACCCAAATACTTCGAACTTCGAGGTAATTTTATATTCTAAAGCTTAAATACTTTTCTGGAGTAATAGGAGAGGTGAGAAAATGGAGCTCACACATGTCGATGAAAAGGGCGTAAAAATGGTTGAAGTTGGGCATAAGGATGTGGTCTTCAGGAAAGCCGTTGCAAAGGGAAGAATAAGACTAAAACCTGAGACCATCAAGCTCATCCAAGAGGGAAAAACAAAAAAGGGAAACGTGATAGCAGCTGCGCAACTTGCAGGAATTTTGGCCGTAAAGAAAACTCCAGAGCTAATTCCCCTCTGCCACCCAATTCCACTAACCGGAGTGGATATATCCTTTGAGTTCGGAGAAGATTACATCGAGGCAACTTGTGAGGTGAGAGCTTACTACAAAACGGGCGTTGAAATGGAAGCGCTAACTGGTGTCAGCGTTGCCCTTCTCACGATATGGGACATGGTAAAGGCCGTAGAAAAAGATGCCAGCGGCCAGTATCCCTTTACAAAGATTGAAGAGATTAGAGTAGTGGAGAAGGTGAAGGAGTAGGGTTTATAAAATCCACCAGAGGTTTAGTGAGAGATGAAGCTCAACAGTGAAGCGAAGGAAATATACAAGGCTATAAAAAATGAGATAAAAAGGAGAATCCAGCTCAGAGAAAGTCTAGCATACCTTGAGAAATTTTCGCTAACAAACAACAGAGAGGAAATATTAAGAAGACAGAGGTATCTGAAGGAAAATCTTCCGAAAATCAGCGAAGAGCTAAAGCCTCTCCTTTCAAAGATAAGACCCATAAGGTTTAGAAGGGAATATCTCCACGACAGGCTTCTTGTAGTCAGTGAAGAGGAATTCGAGAAGGCAAAAGCCCTTAACATATGTGACGTCTCTCTAGAGCCAGAAGAAGGCTATGACCTGTTACTGAGTACAGTTGATTATGGCATTGATGTTGAACTTTCCATCAGCGAAATAGCTCCCGAGCTCTATATAATGCCCCTGTGGGAAAATCGGGAAACGCTTAAAGCTCTTGCCAGCATAGGGAGACTTCTAAACTCTCCTTCCGTTGCAGAGGAAATTTTGACAGAGCTAAGAAGACTTGAAAAAGTTGTGAAGAGGAGAGAGATTTTAGAGAACTTAGACGAAATACTTCGGAGAGAAGAGCAGAGAGTAAACACAAAGATTGAAGAGATGCTAAAGGAATTTAGCCTAACCCTGAGCGGAAAGGAACTTTTGGAGTTCTTAAAAGAACTAAAGAGCGGAAATTATCAGGCGATATTCTCCCACTTCTCCCAGGTTGAGAACGAAATCCTGAGGGAGATAAGGAAAAGCGAAGAAAGACTTAGTAAACTGCTTAATCTTGACGTGGAGGTGTTTTCGAGAGATAACCTGTACCCAGTGGAAGTTTCTCCAGAGACTGTTGAACTCCTGAGGACAGAGCTCGAAAAAGAAACAAAGATTGAGATGTATTTAGTGAGCAGAGAAATCCTGAGGAAAATAAAGCCACTACTCCCGAAACTGAAAGAAGAGCTTCAAAAAGCTTATGAACTGGAATTCTTGAGGGCTGTGAAAGAATTTACCGAAAGCTTTGTCTTTCCAGAAATTGCCACCGGAGGGATAGCTTTCATAAATGGAAGGCACCTCTTTATAGAAAACCCACAGCCGGTCAGCTACGTCGTTGGGAACGTTGCGAGCTTTGACGGCACAAGAGGAGAAAAGGTTGTGATTTTAACTGGAGCTAACAGCGGTGGAAAGACCTCTCTGCTCGAACTCATCACCCAGATAGCTCTCCTCACCCACATGGGGCTTCCAGTTCCTGCGGAAAAAGCATGGGTTGAGCCATTAGATGAGCTTTTCTTCTTCAGAAGGAAGCGCTCTTCCTACGGAGCCGGCGCTTTTGAAACCGCCTTAAAGGCTTTTGCCCGCGCTCTCACAAAAGAAGGCAAAAAGCTGATCCTCATAGACGAGTTTGAGGCGATAACGGAACCCGGCGCTGCAGTGAAGATTATTGGGGAGCTCCTTAAGGTAGCCCACGAAAAGGGGTTTTACGTCGTTATCGTCTCTCACTTAGGAGAAGACCTAAAGAGAGAGCTGTCCTTTGCGAGGGTTGATGGAATAGAGGCAGAAGGCTTGGATGAGAACCTCAACTTGATAGTAGATAGACAGCCCAAGTTTGGAAAGCTTGGAAAGAGCACTCCAGAGCTTATAGTGGAGAGGCTGGCAAAGAAAAAGCGCGGAAAAGAGAAGGAAATCTTCGAGAGGGTTTGGAGAGCGTTTAGGGAGAGCTAAGGTTAATGACCATATAGTGTTCTAGACTGTTCTCTATATTTTTGGGCTTTTATGTAGAGGTAATGGCGGAATAACGTCAGATATATGGCACCAAACAGAGAAATAATTAGAACTATGTGAAGTGTTTTTGGGGTATGAAGCATTGTTTGAATTATTCCATAAATTAGCTCGTTTTTACATGGGCTCATATCTTGGACGCCAAACACTGCTAAAAACCAATATACAAGCAAAGTACCTGTACTAATACCCCACAACAAAGCGGTTAACTTAACTGCTTTAGTAAATTTCCAGAACTTCCAGAGTAGAAGTAGTCCAAAGAAAAAGATGGCAATAGATACTATAATCAATGAACTCCAGAGGCCAAGCCATTCTGGTCTTCTATTCAATAGTTCCAATAGATTGTTCAATAATCCCAACAGTTTACATGCTATCCACAGGGTAAAAACTAATCCAGAGGGGAGCCCAAGTATAAACCATCTACGTTGCTCTTTAAATGTAAGATTGGGCAAATTAACAGGCTTAGTGAAGTTTCCGAAAAAGAGAAGCCCTACTATAATTGCTATTAGTATGAGAGAAAGAAACGAGAAAAGCCAAAAAACTGCTGTATCATAATTAACGATTCCGGAGAACAGTGTTATGACCAATGTCTGAAACATTAGTACAAAGCTCACATCTCTGGCAGCCTCGAGAACTATGTAATCATTAGTTAAAAACCACATGGCAAACAGGAATATCATTGAAAGAGAAACGTATGCCGGTAAAATGCTGTATACAAACAAAGAATTTTCTGGATCTGAGTCAGCTATCACCGAAGCAAACAACAGCAGAATTGAGCCCACAGTAGCAGCTAAGGAATTTATATTATCAGAAGGCTCTCGTTTCCATCGCCTTATTTTTTCTTGAATCCAACTCATCCCAATCAAATTATTAAATTTACAAACATCCTTAAAAACTTTCGTAACTTAATATTAATCATGAATATCACAAAAGAAAGAACGCTCTTTGTCGTAGTGTTCACAGGGATAATCTCCTTACTTCTCCTGCTTTATCTGGCACCGTTATCACTCAAAGAAAAGCTTGTAATGAATTATCGGGAGTTCTCGTTTTCAAATTTCCATGACTGGATTAGGCTGTACACACTTCACTTTGTCCATATGGATTTTTGGCACTTACTTGGGAATCTTTTTACATTTATCCTGATATTTCCTGTTGTATACCTCTTATCCGAAGCGGGAATGAGCACAGATGCCTTTAAACGCTTTTTAGGGTTTCTGTTTCTCGTTATTCCCCCCATGATGAGCATTCTGGATTTGTTGGTTATGAGACGGTACAACCTTAGATACGGGATGGGATTTTCAGGGATAGACTCAGCCCTGCTTGGAGCGTTTCCATATTTTTCTTCTCTCGTACTTCAGGAGAGATTTAAACTCAAAATCTCACCTATGATGTTTTCGAACTCCTTTATCTTGATTGTAGGCGGATTGATATCGCTCATATATTCCATCTTTTTGGTAGCAGTTCCACTGATTTTAGGCGGGGTCTTATTGCTCATGTACACTGTATCAAAAGCCCTCAAAGAGTCAGAAATTCAACACTCCCAACAGAAAAAAGCTATCTGGAACTTCATTCTGGCAATTGTCATTATGATGGTAGGAGGGAGTATCGGAGCATTTCCTCGGACTCTTGTGGGGAACTCAGGCTTGGTTAATATATTTGTCCACTATCTCGGCTTTGCAAGCACATTATACGGCTTCCCACTGTTGGAGGAAGTGTTCAAAAATAGGAAGAAACTCAAAGCTAACCCTTAATCCAACCTCTCTCCCTGTATCGTCCTCTGCTTTCGATTTCGTCCAGCTTTGCCTCAACTTCCTTCCTCTTCTCTGAACCCCTAATCTCCTCATAACCGTTCAGAACTTCTTCAAAACCTCTCTCAAACCACTTGTAATGCGTGCTCTCCATGGCCCTCCTGAGGAGATGCAGATCAACGCCTTGAGCCTCAAGAGATGAGTCGAACTCCGCAAGGCCGAAGTCGATAAAGTAAATTTTCCCTTCCCTCAGAATCATGTTTGAGGTTGTTAGATCCCCATGAACTACTCCAGCTTCGTGGAGCTTACCTATCTGTCTGCCGATTTCCCTGCAGAGTTTCAAGCGCTCTTCTATGGGGACTGCTTCGAGGTATTCCTTTAGCCTATCTCCCGCTATGTACTCCATGACTATTTTCATATCTTTTAGGTCAACCTCGTAAACGTAGGGAACATTAACCTCAAACTCCTTCGCTCTGTGCAGAATCCTCGCTTCCCTTACAGTTCTCTCTTTTCTAAGCTTTTCATCTATCTCCTTTATGCGGTAACGCTTTGGAATGCGGTGTTTTATGATAACCTTCTCCTCATCAAATGGGAAATACAACTCCCCAAAATCTGCCAGATAAATCTTTGCCTCCGCGCCCTGCTTTATCAGCTTCATGTGCTTCACCCATTTATCTCAAGTGCCTGAATGACACTATGAGCATCTTCAAACACAAGCCTGATAGAGATAACGTCTTCAATTTTTAGCACTAACAAGGCATTTCCTTCTTTAAGTACCAACTTGGCCTCATCAATCTCATTTTCCTCAAGTTTTTTCATGGCATATTTAAGCTTTTCATCTTTACTCTCGAGCATATCATCTAGAAGAGATGCTCTGTTTTCTATTTCAATGTCCAACAGTTTGTAGTCTGAAACCTTCTCTAAGAATTCCTTGAGTTTTTTAACTTCTTTAATGGGATAGATTCTAAGATCTTCCATATTCACAGCACCACTTGTATTTGTCTTGTAAGTGTATTAAAGTTTCTCGAACATTTGGCAAAAGGTTTAAATACTATGTCAACTTACATTGGTTGACAAGAATTCAATGGTGAAGTGAATGAAAGTTGAGGGCGCATGGCCCATAACCCCTCTAGGAGTTTCAAGGATTTTTGTAATATTGGGATATTCTCTAATGATTGCGAGTTTAATTCTTCAAGTCCACGTTGGAGAACTTGTTTGGGTCGGAGTTACCCTTCTTGTACTCTCTGGGGGAAGGGGTATAGAGATTAAAGAAGATGGGCTTGTTTTAAAATATCTTTTCTGGAAGGTTAAGATACCTTTTGAGGAAATCAAAGAGGTAATGCTTGCGAATGAGCTCAGAGAGGCCAAATTATTTAGATACAACTGGAAAGATGCAGGACTTGTAGTGTTGCTCTTTATTATAACCCTCATTAAAGCCCCATGGAGAGAATTCCCTCTCCTTTTTCTCTGGATTTTTGTCATTTATGTTGCTTATTTCTTGTATCTCTTTGTTCCAATCTATAAAATTTGGGAAGACTTCGGGAAAATCTTTTTGGGTATTGTAGTGCTGCTTCCCATATTCTCCGCCTTAGTTGGTGAAAACCCAGTTCTTGGAGTATTTCTTGGGATTGTATTTCTCGTGTTTACCGTTTTCTGGACAAGATTCGACTACATAATTGTCAATACTGTGGGAAAAGATAGTATTGTAATAGGATGCCCTGATGGAAAAAAAGCTATCAAAATGTTTATGGGTGTTAAAAATGAAGCTTGAAGGGGTCAGGCCTTCGAACTTTAGTGGTATTCCATTGCTGATAGCCATTCTCTCTTTTGTTCTAATACTAGGAGCCATGGAGCTCTCCTATTGGTGGATGTGGACAGTTGGGTGGATTCTTATTTTTGCTTCATGGGGAGTATCGGCTAAAATTGAAAATAAAACCCTGATTCTCAAATATGCCTTCGGATTGTTGCCCATAAAGCTCAAAGGAGAAGACATCGAGGAAGTCTTAGTTTTGAACAGACTGGAAAAGGGTGTTCTTCTGAGGCATTTTCCCGGAATTGGAATGGCCTATATGGGTGTACTTGTATATGCATTATATCGTTATTTTGCACTTCCGGAAAACCTTCTGCCGGGCTATTATGTGGGAGTTGTTGCACTCATTGTATTCTCGAGCTCTATACTAATTTCAATAGCGGTACCCCTTGGAAAAACCTCTCATAAACTTCTCATAACAGCAGCTATTTCTATCGCTGGTGCATCTCTTTTATGGATTAAGAGCTCTGAAGTCGAATTGATCCCAACGATACCCTTCTTCTTAATTGTGATGGCTCTTTGGATAGTGTATGACATGGATACTGAAGATTATATTGTCCTGAAAACAAAGAAAGGTAAATACCTCTTAACCTCTAATGCTCCGAGAGATAAAGTGGAAAAAGCAATTAAAGGAATTATGGAGGTTTTAATCGATGATTAAGCTCCCGGAAAGCATGGAGAGAATCTGGAGTATGAGAGCCAAAGGAATGAGGGAAATAGAAATAGCAGAGAGTCTTGGAATTTCCAGGCAGGCCGTGAACAAAGCTTTGAAAGAGGCTAAAGCTAAGCTATTTGAGGCATTCTTTTCCTTGGCTGAGACATTTTCGTGGGAAATCGTGAGAGTAAACGCTGAAAAGGGTTTTATGGTTGCAAGAGGGAGATGTGGTGGTAAAACAATAAGGATTTACGCATTCTACCTGCCAGAGAAGGGGATAAGGGCATTTTTTGGCAATGAAATTCCAGAATTTATTCTTCAACACGCTTTGGAGTTTGGAATCATTAAAAAACTAGACAAGAAGGAGCTGATAAATGCCTTGGAGAGATGACTAGTCCATTTTCTTCCTAATTCCTCTCCCAAAATCTAAGAACTCCCTTATTTTTGCTTTTCCTTTGGTGGTCTCGATAAGGTATTTTATAAGCTCCTCTTTTTTCTCTGGCAAAACTCCAGCCACAAATTTGACTTCGACATTGAATTCCCTCTCAAAGATATCTGCCTCGAATCTTTCAAGCGCCTTTTCAACTGCGTTGTAAAGGTTGTATGGAAAAACTATTTCAATGGGCTCCTTTTTGATAACCTCTATTATTCCCGCTTTTTCAAGGGCTTCACTTGCCGTTTCACTATATGCCTTTATCAATCCACCATAGCCAAGCTTTGTTCCGCCAAAATACCTCGTTACAACGACCACAACGTTTTCCAGACCCTTGTATTCAAGAACCTTAAAAACCGGCTTTCCGGCGCTTCCCCTCGGCTCTCCATCGTCATCATAGTGAACAAGAAGTGTATTGCCCTCTCTAACCCTATAAGCAGAAACATTGTGCGTCGCATCCGAGTGGGCTTCCTTAACCTTTCTAATGAACTCTTTAGCCTCTTTCTCTGATTTTACGGGCATAGCATAGCCGATAAAGAGAGAATCCACGTAGACTTTTTCAACCTTTTCAAATCCCCTAACTGTCTTGTAGCCCTCCATGAAAGGGAATAGAAAACGTTCTTTAAGAATCTTTTGCGCTTCTGTTCTTTGTGGTTTGGACAAAACTTTAGCTTATTTGTTGCCTATTGTTCAAATTTTTTCGTTAAATTCAGCCTTTTAAGTAGAAACTTTTTTATAGAGCACTAACGAAAGGCTCTTGTTTAACAAATGGAGGTAATTGAAATGATGGTAGGACAAGGTGGACAGCCTGTTGTTATTCTTCCCGAAGGAACCCAGAGATACGTTGGAAGAGACGCCCAGAGATTGAACATTTTGGCAGCTAGAGTCATAGCAGAGACCGTAAGAACTACCCTTGGTCCAAAGGGTATGGATAAAATGCTTGTCGACAGCCTTGGTGACATAGTCATCACAAACGACGGTGCAACGATTTTGGAGCAAATTGATGTCCAGCACCCAGCCGCCAAGATGATTATTGAAATTGCAAAGACCCAAGACAAGGAAGCTGGAGATGGAACAACTTCAGCCGTTGTAATCGCGGGAGAACTCTTAGCAAAGGCTGAAGAGCTTTTAGACCAAAACATCCACCCGAGCATAATTATTAAGGGTTACACCCTTGCAGCCGAGAAGGCTCAAGAGATACTTGACAGTATGGCAATCTCAGTTGAACCAGACAACGAGGAAATCCTCACAAAAATAGCCTCAACTTCAATAACCGGTAAGAACGCTGAGAGCCACAAAGAGCTTTTGGCAAAGCTTGCCGTTGAGGCAGTTAAGCAGGTTGCCGAAAAGATTAACGGGACATACACGGTGGACATTGACAACATCAAGCTTGAGAAGAAGGAGGGTGGAAGCGTAAGGGACACTCAACTCATCAAGGGTGTCGTTATCGACAAGGAGAGAGTCCACCCAAGAATGCCAAAGAAAGTTGAAAACGCAAAAATAGCCCTCATAAACGATGCCCTCGAGGTTAAAAAGACCGAAACAGATGCAAAGATAAACATTACGAGCCCAGACCAGCTCTATGCGTTCCTCGAGCAGGAGGAAAAGATGCTCCAAGAGATGGTGGAGCAAATAGCGGCAACAGGTGCTAATGTCCTCTTCTGCCAGAAGGGAATTGACGACTTAGCACAACACTACCTCGCAAAGCACGGTATCTTGGCAGTAAGGAGAGTTAAGAAGAGCGATATGGAGAAGCTTGCCAAGGCAACAGGTGCAAAAATCGTCACAAACGTTAAAGACTTAACAAGCGAAGACCTCGGCTATGCTGAGCTTGTTGAGGAGAGGAAAGTCGCTGGCGAAAACATGATATTCGTTGAGGGCTGCAAGAATCCAAAGGCAGTTACAATCCTCATTAGGGGTGGAACGGAGCACGTTGTCGACGAAGTCGAGAGAGCTCTCGAAGATGCCATCAAAGTCGTCAAGGACGTCATGGAAGACGGTGCAATCTTGCCAGGAGGAGGAGCTACAGAAATTGAGCTCAGCATTAGACTCGATGAGTTCGCAAAGCAAGTAGGTGGAAAGGAACAGCTTGCAGTTGAGGCATTTGCTGAAGCTTTGAAAATCATTCCAAAGACCCTTGCAGAAAATGCTGGACTTGACACAATAGACGTCCTCGTTAAGGCCATAAGCGAGCACAAGAACAAAGGAAAAGCAATTGGTGTTGATGTCTTTGCCGGAGAACCAGCTGACATGCTTGAGAGAGGTGTCATCGAGCCAGCTAGGGTTAAGAGGCAAGCCATAAAGAGCGCAAGTGAAGTTGCAATAATGATCCTTAGAATCGACGATGTCATCGCAGCAAAGCTTTCAAAGGGCGAAGGTAAAGGTGGAGAAGGAGAAATGGGTGGAATGGGCGGAATGCCCGGCATGATGTGATTCTCTTCTTAATTTTTACTTTTCTCCTCAATTAAGCCTAAAAACAGAACTTAGAAAATTTCTAATAAAAAAGAAGAGATCACCCAAGTACCGAGAGCAGAACTCCAGCAGCGACTGCAGTTCCTATAACTCCAGCAACGTTTGGTCCCATTGCATGCATTAGTATGAAGTTTCCGGGATCTTCCTTTGCGGCAAGCTTTTGAACAACCCTAGCACTCATTGGAACTGCTGAAACACCGGCAGCACCGATCATTGGGTTTATCCTTCCACCGCTAAGCTTCATCATGAGCTTACCCAACAATACACCACCAGCCGTTGCTGAAGCAAAAGCTATGACACCAAGGAGAAGGATTTTTATAGTGCTCAAAGTTAGAAAGCTCTCTGCCTGCATTGTTGATCCAACCCCAAGCCCAAGGAAAATCGTGACGATGTTCATTAGCTCTTCTCTTGCAGCTTTGCTAAGTCTTTCAACAACACCGCTTTCTCTGAAAAGGTTGCCGATCATGAGCATTCCAACCAAAGGAGCTGCTGAAGGTACAAGGAGGCCGATGATTATCATTGAAGCTATTGGGAAAATAACCTTCTCCCTCTTTGAAACCGGCCTTAGCTGTTCCATTCTGATTTTTCTCTCCTCTGGAGTTGTTAGGGCTTTAATAACTGGAGGCTGAATTATTGGGACGAGGCTCATGTAGGAATAAGCAGCCACTGCAGTCGCACCAAGTAAATGGGGAGCGAGCTTAGTGGTTAGATAAATTGTCGTTGGTCCATCGGCACCACCAATGATACCAATAGATGCTGCCTCTTGTAGGTTAAAACCTAAGGCTACTGCAGTAAGCATTGCAATGAAGACACCAATCTGAGCCGCTGCACCAAGCAGTGCAGTCTTTGGATCGGCGATCATTGGACCAAAATCCGTCATTGCCCCTAGACCAAAGAATATTAGCAATGGCACAACCTCTGTGTCAATAAGGTAGTGCTTAATTAGGAAGAACAGCCCCGGATGCTCTGGATCGGCACTCAAAATGCCAGTTAATGGGAGATTCACTAGTACGGCACTTATTCCAATCGGGAGCAACAACAATGGCTCCATCTCATACCTTATGGCCAAATACATCAGGATGAAGCCAACAATTATCATTATCACGTTCCCTATTGTTAGATGAAAGAGACCTATGTTGGCAAAGAAGTCAAGTATTGCTTGCTCAATTCCCATTCTCCATCACCCTAGTTCTATTAGTGGTTGGCCAGTGTCGACGGTGTCTCCTTCCTTGACAAGAATCCTCTTGACGACTCCATCCTTTGGTGAGGGAATCTCATTCTCCATCTTCATAGCCTCTAAAATAAGCAACCCCTGACCAACCCTAACCTGATCACCCTCCCTAACCAAAACCCTAAGAATCTTACCAGGCATAGGCGCAGAAACCACATTCTCACCAGCCACCGAAGCTGGAGCTGAAGGAACCCCAACCGGAGCAGAAGCTGCTGGAGCTGGCGCAGGAGTAGCGACAGGAGCACCAACCTGAACAGGAGCTGCCGAAGGAGCTTGAAGGGCTCCCATTGAAATTCCAAGATCCTTTGCTTCAACTTCGTAACTTTCTCCCTCAAAGCTAACTTTGAACTTTCCTCCACCGAGTTCTTCAACCTCAACCTCATAAGGAACGCCATCAACAATGACCTTAACTTTACCTTTCATCCTCACCATGCCCCCATTTCGTAGTTAAAGTTTTCAACCTCCTCAACCTGAGATTGAATACCATACAAACGCCAAGCATCGGAAGGTTTCTTTTTAAACGGCAAAGGTCTAAGTTGAGCGTTCTTCTCTGCTATGTAAGCCAAAATCGCAGCAGTGATCACTGCAAGTTTCTTTGGTTCAATTGAAGGCTTCTCCTCAACAACTACCTTCTCTTCCTTAGGCAAGGGCTTAACTTCCACAGGCTTTTCTCTCTCAATCAAAACTCTTTCAAGGTATCCTATTCCGTACATTGCCAGGGCTAGTATTGAGAGCACTAGGAAAACTACCGTAACGCCCAAAATGGTAATATAAAGACCCTCAAGGAAAAACTCCCAAGTAACCATTTTTCGCACCTCACAATGGTATATTGCCGTGCTTCTTTGGTGGAAGCTTTACACGCTTGCTTTCTAAAGCCTCCAACGCCATAATTATCTTTCCTCTAGTTTCCGCTGGGTCTATGACATCATCTATGTAGCCTCTGCTTGCGGCAACATATGGGTTAGCAAACTTCTCTCTGTACTCCCTTATCTTTTCTTGTCTAACTGCTTCTGGATTTTCTGCTTTGGCGATCTCCTTCCTAAAGATGATATTTGCCGCTCCTTCCGGTCCCATAACGGCTATCTCAGCCGTTGGCCAAGCGAAGACAAAATCTGCACCAAGGTGTTTGCTTCCCATGGCCAGATAAGCTCCACCATAAGCCTTCCTCAAGATTACTGTGACCATTGGGACTGTTGCCTCTGAATAAGCATAGAGCACCTTCGCACCGTGCCTTATGATTCCACCGTATTCTTGCTGAACTCCCGGCAAGTAACCGGGAACGTCAACTAAAGTTACTATTGGGATGTTGAAGGCGTCACAAGTCCTGACAAAGCGTGCAATCTTGTCGGAGCTGTCTATATCAAGAACTCCCGCTAAGTGAATTGGGTTGTTTGCCACAATTCCAACCGTTTGTCCGTTCATTCTTCCAAAGCCTACAACGGCATTTGGAGCAAAGTAGGGAAGTATCTCAAGGAAGTCTGGATTTCCGTTGGCATCTCTATCAACAATCTCATAGATGACCTGCCTCACATCGTAACCTTTGTTGGGATCATCTGGGACTATCTCATAGAGCTTCTCGCTTTTTCTAAACGGTGGGTCGTTAGTTGGATATCTAGGCGGCTTCTCCATGTTGTTTGATGGGAGGTAGCTTACCAATCTTCTTATAAGCATTAAAACTTCTTCGTCACTCTTTCCTATTAAATGAGCCTGTCCACTCTTTTGGGCATGAACCATTGCACCACCAAGCTGAATTGGAGAAACTTCCACACCAGTGACTGCCTTTACTACTTGGGGACCAGTAATGAACATGAAGCTTGCAGGGTTGTCAACCATAAGGATAAAATCGCCTATTGCCGGGCTGTATACGGCTCCTCCGGCACATGGGCCCATAATAGCTGTAATCTGTGGGACTACTCCACTAAGAACAGTGTTCATCTTGAATATCTCACCGTAGCCCTTGAGCGAGTCAACACCCTCCTGAATCCTTGCCCCACCGGAGTCGTTGAGTCCTATCACTGGTGCTCCTGCCTCTAAAGCCAGCTCCATGATGCGCTTTATCTTTGCCGCGTGCATTTCTCCAAGAGAACCGCCCATAACGGTGAAATCTTGAGCATAAACGAAGACCAATCTGCCGTCGATCGTTCCATAGCCGGTGATAACTCCATCTGCTGGTAGTTCCATCTTGTCAAGGCCAAACTCTGTGTTTCTGTGCTTAACGAACATCCCTATCTCTACAAAACTTCCAGGATCAAGGAGTTTTTCGATTCTTTCTCTCGCTGTAAGCTTTCCTTTTTCATGCTGCTTTGCTACCTTCTCCTCTCCACCCATCTTCAGAATTTTCTCCTTCTTTTCATAGAGTTCCTTCACTTTTTCCTCCATGCTCATAAGAGTTGCCCCCATAACCATTGGTTAACTAATTTGTAGTTTGTAAACCCCTTTAAAAGGATTTTCATAGCCATAAAATGCTCAGAAGAGTACATGTACACAAACAAAAGAGTGAAAAAGGGCTCAGAGATGGGCTATTGGGGTTTCAGCACCACAGGCTTCACACTTCAAGAAGTGGAAGCGGTCTCTCTTGATGATCTTTGTGTCCGGTGAGCCACACACAGGGCATATGACATACTCTTTGAGGTATTTCTTCATTTTGTTTGCTATGAGATACGGTGTAAAACGCCCCTGTAGGACAGCTCTTCTTCCTTCCAAGACACCCGCAGTAGCGACTTCCCTCAAGATAAACTTAAGCAGATGATTTGGATCTCTGTTCATGGCCTCCGCGATATCCCTGAAGTTCTCGATTATAGTTTTGTTGCCTTCGATTGTTACCACTGCAGCAGGAACCTCAAATCTTGATTCGTGATGCTTAACATTCTCTGGAAGTTCTTCATACGCTTTTTCCAAAAGCTTCTCATAATCATAATAATCGTACTCCATTTTTCTCACCTCGCTATAGGTTCTATCTTCGCCTTATTAACCTTTTCACAAAACCTTGTAATACCCCGAACGAGGTTCATATATCATCGAATTGGCTTTGAGTTCTTCTAATATTTTCTCAACCTCACTCTTTCCTATCCCGTATTTGCTAGCCTCTTTTATTATTTCTTCCCTTGGGGCTCCGTAATCTTCTAAGTCTTGGAGTTCTTTTATTATGCCGAGAATCCTGTCCATCTTGTTGATCTTCTTTGATGATTTTCCGACCTCCAAGATGCTAACGTCAATGTTTCCTTCTTCATCCATTGCCGTCTTCCTTAGCGTATATTCCATAAGCTCAATTGCAGCTCTGGCGTCTTCTTTTGTGACAATCTCACTGAGCCTCATTTTTGCATGGGCTTCGCTGAGCCTTATGAGAGCCTCAAGTTGTCTTGCGGTAATTGGGATCGGTTTAATCCCTTCTTCACTACCTCCTCTCCCTATTGTCCTTCTCATTTTAACGTAGTAGCGCTTGATTTCTTCCATTGCCTCTTTACTGAGCACTGGTTTGATGTTCTTTCTTGCATAGGCTATGTACTT
Source organism: Thermococcus alcaliphilus (assembly GCF_024054535.1). Lineage (NCBI taxonomy): Archaea > Methanobacteriati > Methanobacteriota > Thermococci > Thermococcales > Thermococcaceae > Thermococcus > Thermococcus alcaliphilus. The sequence continues at coordinate 246,472 of NZ_JAMXLV010000021.1, forward strand.
TTTGAGAAGCTCATGCGGTATCTTTGGAGCAACTGCCTCTGCCTCACCCTTCCTGACCTTAAGTATGTGCTCAGCTATCTCAGAATCGAGTTTTTCATCAGGTTCATCAAGAAGAACAAATATGAGGTCAAACCTGCTTAGGAGTGTTGGAGGCAAATCCACTTGCTCCGGAAGGGATTTCATCCTGTTAAACCTTCCATATTTAGGATTAGCCGCGGCTATAACCGTAGTTCTTGCATTCAGTGTTGCTGTAATTCCCGCCTTTGATATACTAACAGTTTGCTGCTCAAGGGCTTCGTGTATGGAACTCCTATCCCTGTCGCTCATCTTGTCTATCTCGTCAATGAGTGCAATTCCCATATCGGCTAAAACAAGAACCCCAGCCTCCAAAACCCAAGAGCCGGTTAATTCATCGCGCACTGCGGCGGCAGTAAGGCCGGCGGCGCTTGAGCTCTTCCCACTAGTATAGATAGCCCTCGGCGCTAAATTCGCCACATAACGGAGTATCTGGCTATTATGAACAAAGATATCGTTAGCTATGAAGTTATGATGCTCGGGAACCTGAAGGTCATATACCCACGGATGCTCCGGCTTGTACTCCTCTATCTCTTCTATCCTGTCCCAGAAGATGTCGGAACTGGCAAGGAGCTTGAGGACTTTAACCTCCTCTGAATTGGGTAAATGTGTTTCGAGGGTTCTGGCTATAACCCCAAGCTTTTCTCTGCTGGGCAACCTATCCCCCCGCTCGTAATGCAAATATGTGGAACGATTTACCCCCATTTCCTTTTGAGTGAGCCCAGCGCTCTTTCTAAGTTCTTTGAGAAGAGTGCTAACGCCAGGAACGACATCAACATTCGTGTTTGATTTGATATTCTGAGTCACTTTCTTAAGAACTTCCATCTTTCTCTGGAGCCCGAATCCGATGATGTCTCTGAACTTTACTGCGTCTTCCCCGGTTATAAAAAGCCGATAGTATGTCTTTTTCTCACCCATCTTTCCATTTGTTGCTCTACTCACGGTTTCATGGAGCTGAGACTTAACACCGAACCGCAGTAACAGGTGTTGTATACCCTTGGCGAGCTCTTTTGACGCAGAGACAACCGTTATCTTCGGCCTTCTTTTATCAACGGTTCCCTCGGCATCAAAGTACCCTCTGAGGAAGGCTTTTATATCCACATCCCGGGCACTAAACAGTTGAGGTGGAACCCTTTTCTCTGCAGAATTGCCGGAGATTTTAAGCCATTCAAGAAGACTGTAAAGTTCAACGCTGGATGCATAAACCTCGTGTGCAGTCTTTCCTTTGTGAGGACTTCTCACAGTTGGATTAAGACCAACCTTGATTAGATATCTGCGAACCTTTTCTATGAGCTCTTCATTGTTGTTAGTGAAGTAAAGAGTCGCACTACCGCCTCTTTTTTGGGTGTGCCCCTCTCCTGCAACCAATCCAATAATGTACCAGAACTCTTCGTCTGCGAACTCTGGAAGTACTAGCCTGCTTTTTGCAGTCTTTGGTTTTTGAATGGGTGCCTTACTGAAGCTTACTGGTTTCCCATTTGCAGGAATAACCCTTGGAACTGCAATGAGATCTCCCACTTTTAGCTCTTCCGCTTTTCTTGTCTTGAAGGTTCCTTCATCAAAGACAAAGAAAGGATGTGTTGGTGTTACCTTTATTTCCCTTCCGCTCGCCGTCTTTATCCTGAACATTCTCTGTGGAGCGGTTCTCTTCCAAGCAATGTCTGCCCTAACTTTCCTCACCTTCAGCGTTGAAGCGTCGAGGGCGTAGATTTCGAGATCTATGGGTGCATAGTAGCCATCGTCAACGACACCAAGGGTTCCGCGTTGTTTTGCTTTTTCTATGGCTCCATCAACGAGCTCTCCGATCGGTCTAATGCTCCCATCCGACAGCACAACTTCTGTATTGTAGTCAACACACTTAGCTACTCCAGGATCTCCTACAAGTAGAACGTGGCTCTCTCCTCTTAGCCTTGTCCCATCTGGGAGTTGTTTCGTGTTTCCTCCAAATAACGCGAGAGCAATTCCGAGTTTTTCCTTTTTCATTCCATAAATAGCAGGAGCGATAGAGTCAACTATTACATCGACAATATCCTTCCTTTTTGCAAGCTCCTTAATTTTCTGCTCATCCTCCGGAGTTATTTCGAGCTCTTCTATTTCCTTGCTTAACTGCTCCACATAGTTTGCTTCTATTATCTTTCGGAATATTGGTCTCTTATCCCTCTGCTCTAAAACAACTCTCAAAATTCCGGTTATAACCACTCTATCTCCCGGAAGGGCAATATCCACAAGGTCGTCAAGCAAAATTACGTCAACAAAACGGGGCATTTGTCCACCTTTAAGGCTTTCAGGCCTGTCTTGGAGTCTAAAGCTCTGAAAGTTTAGAAAAGTGCTCTTATCAACGTCAAGCTCAACGTTCCTGCTTCCACAGGCTTCACATTTGTTGGGCTTGATTAAATTCGCATACGGTTTTTGAAGTCTCACCATCTCATGTCCGCAATCTTTGCAGATGTAAACCGCCCTGGAAACGAAGGGCTTTACCTCGGTCATCCTTGTTATTATTCCCTCCACCTGGATGAATTTGTTTATATGCTCACTCCCAAGCTCCTTCACAAGGTAGCTCTTCGGCAGACCATGAAAACGGGCATGAATTAGAAAAGGCTCCTTCCTAAAGAAATCCTCCTGCAGGATTATTTGGATAGCATCTTCAGCCGCAAGGATAACTTCTTCGGGATTGTCTATAAGCTCTCCAGCGAGTTCGGGATCAAAGGCGTTTAAATGTTCCCAGTTTATCGCAATATATCTCCTAGGGACAACTGTCAGCACATCCCTTATTTCATCTAAATAAACCTTGTTCCCGCTATCATCCGTATACTCTCTAAGAAACTTCACAAATCTCTCTATCATCTCCTCTTTGTCCATCACTTCTCACCCAACCACTCATTTCTAATTTGAGATATCTGGAGGTATATCCTTCTTTCCTCCAATGAAAGTCTGCTTAGGATCTCCAAGCTCCCGGGTCTGAACATTATTGCGTTGATTATCTTATTAAAGCGGAGCCTTTTGAGATATTGGTACTTTCTCTTTAAGTTGGAGAGCTTGGTCATTTTGGCATTTAAAATTTCTATATCCACATCGGTCTTGGTTTTTACATAATTTTCAAGGTAATAAATATAGAACTCAGCCCTTTCATACAGTCCCTCTGGAATTGAAGTTATCGGCTCGCTGTTTTTTTCTTCGTTTATAACCTTCTCAAGCTCGCGGATGATTTTCTCACTCTCATCTATAATCTCCACTATGCCTCTTTCCCAAAGCTCTTTGGCTTTCCAATCTTCAATCAACGGGGTATCCCCAGCTTTCCAGCTCCCAAATGATTTTAACACCTTAACCGGAATCAATGCCCTCCCAACCAGCATTACCTTTCACCCTCTCATCGTATAGATTGTTGATGAACTGAAGTTCTTAAGCTTTAGCCCACCGAAGATAAAAATATAAACTCCTCATCCTTGACTATACAGAGGTGATCGTATGCTGATAGGAATAATGAGCGACACTCATGACAATCTCCCGGCTATAGCAAGGGCTGTTAAGCTATTTAACGAGGAAAGCGTTGATCTTGTGCTTCATGCAGGCGATTATGTGGCGCCTTTTGTCAAAAGAGAACTTTCAAAACTAAATGCACCGTTAAAGGGTGTTTTTGGCAACAACGATGGAGAAAGAGAAGGTCTCAAAAAAGCGATTGGGGTAGAGGATGAAATAATAGAGCTCGAACTGGATGGGCTTAAGATAGTTCTCCTTCACGGCACAAATGAAAAGGTAGTTGAGGCATTTATAAGGAGCCAGCTTTATGACGTTGTGATAAGGGGGCATACTCATAAGTATGAGATAAGGGAAACCGGGAGAAGCATAGTTCTTAATCCGGGCGAGGTCTGTGGGTACGTCAGTGGAATAAAGAGTGTTGCATTTCTGGACACGAGAAAGAGAGAAATAAGAATAGTAAACCTTGACACAGGGGAGCCACTTGGCTTCATGAGCCTTTGAAAAAGGATATAAAACCAAAAAGCGAAGAAAGAATCATGGAGACCGATCTGCTTACACCTAAAGAAAGATACAGTGGAGTAGTTTTTATTGGGGTTAGAAAAAATGGCGAGGTAGAGTTCATAAAAGTCTATGCAGAGAATGAAGAACTAGCCAAGGATATCCTGGAGAGGTTTCTATACGAAAAGGGAATCCACCCCTCAGATTTTGTCGTGGTGGATAAGGGGTATGAGAATGTTGAAGGGAAAGAGATAATAAGCACGCGAACTGAAAGCGAGCTTTCTTCTTTTCTTGGCCGTCTCGGGTTAAGACTTCTATCAAACGGAATCCTCTACCTTCAGGGAAAGAAGGAGATTTACCAGATAACATCACTTAGCAAAGATCTTCTAAGGGAGATAAAAGCTAAAGAAAACTTAAAAGAAGAACCGGTTAGACTTGGACTCAAAAACCTAAACCTCCCGCCGAGATTTATCGAAAAGCTCAAAGCTCTGGAGCTTATGGAAGACACGCTGGTGATAAACCATGCAGAACTCCCCCTTTCAGAGGTTTTGAAAGAAGCCATCAAGGGAGCCGTTAAAATTCCAGAAGTCCTTGAACTTGGCTCGCTAAAACTTCGGCTTTTTGATAGCGAGCTCCATGAAGTAATAAAGAGAGGAAAAGAGCTCCTAATAAAACCCCCAGTAGTGGTTTGGGACAGCTATGTGGATTCTTTGGAAGATTTTGAAGCGGGTGAAATTGGAGATAGGATTTACAGAGCTCCCATGTTCTTAAAAGCCCACAAGGGATTTCTAATACTCCGAGAGCCTCCCGAGGAACTTGTTGAAAAACTCATAAGGATTAAGGAAAAAGGGAGTGCAAAGATTAAGGGCTTCAAGGTTCCCGTGGAGTTCACGCTGATAGTGGAAAGCAAAAATGAAAAGTATGACCTGCCTGTGAAGATAAGGCTACCATATTTAAGCCAAGAAGAATTCAAGGAACTCCTAGAGGGAAAGACTGGAGTAAAAGTGTCGGATGAAGTGGTAGAGAAAATACCCAAAGAGAAAAGAACTTTCAGAACCGCTTCAACTCTCTCAAAGCTCTTCAAGAGGCTTAAGGAGAAAAAGCTCAACGCAAGGCCAGAAGAACTTTTAAATGAAGCGCTTGTACTGTTTCTTGGTGAGGAGAATGAAGGTCATTGATGGGAGCTATGGAGAGGGTGGAGGACAAATATTGAGGACTGCACTTGCCCTTTCAGTCATCACGGGAGAGGCTGTTAAGATAATAAACATCCGTGCTAAGAGACCAAAACCCGGACTAAGGCCCCAGCACCTATACGGCGTTTTAGCTCTCAAGGAACTTTCAAATGGAGAAGTAAGGGGAGCGAGAGAAGGTTCAACCGAGCTGGAGTTTTATCCCCAAGGCATAAAAACAAAACACATTAGGGTACCAATAAAAACTGCCGGCAGCATAACACTTGTTCTTCAAGCCCTTCTGCCAGCGATGGTCTTTGCAGATAGCGAGGTAACTTTTGAGATAACCGGAGGAACTGACGTCCCCTGGAGCCCGCCGGTTGATTACCTCAAGCACGTAACCCTCTACGCCCTCGAAAAGCTCGGCGTTAGGGTGGAGCTAGAAATAAAAAGGAGAGGCCACTATCCGAGAGGTGGAGGTTTGGTTGTTGGTAAAGCGTATCCATGGGAAGAAAAGAAGCCGCTGGTTGCTACAAAGTTCAAAGAAATTCACAGCTTTGAAGGGATAAGCCACGCTGTAAGGTTGCCTTCCCACGTCGCTATAAGACAGGCAAAAGCTGCAAGAGAAGTCCTTGGGAGGGCTTACCCTTCTGTGCCGGTGAAGATTAAGGAGGAGTACTATGAAGCTGGGAAAGACCCCCACCTGGGGCCAGGGAGCGGAATCGTCGTATGGGTGAATACAGATGTTCTCCGCTTGGGAGGGGATGCCCTTGGGGAGAGAGGCAAACCAGCAGAGGTCGTGGGAAGAGAAGCCGCAACTGAACTTTTAGAGCAATTAAAGACAGGACATGCAGTAGATAAGTTCCTTGGTGACCAGCTCATACCATTTTTAGCCTTTGCAGGAGGAGAGATATGGGTGAGTGAAATCACGAAGCACCTCCTCACAAATATCTGGGTCGTGGAGCAGTTTTTCGGAAAGGTCTTTGAGGTAGAGGGAAAACTCGGAAAGCCCGGGAAAGTGAAAGTTGTGAGAAAGGTTGGGGTCTAGCGAAGGTTTTAAATATTTTCCGCTACAATCATCAACCGGTGGGAAAATGGAAATAGTAATTCCAGAAGATATAATCACCGCAATGAAGCTTCCGAGAAAAGAAGTTGAGAGGGAGCTGAAAATTGATCTTGCGGTTATTTTATATCAGCGAGGAATTCTCTCCCTCGGAAAAGCTGCTAAGCTTGCGGGAGTAACCAAGAGAGAGTTCCTTGAGGAACTGGCCAAGAGGAAAGTCCCGAGGCACTACACGGAAAGGGAGCTTGAGGAGGACGTGGCATTTGCCCGTGGTGAGTGATTCAACTCCTCTGATTCATCTTGCCAAGATTGGCAGACTTGAGCTTCTCCGAGAGTTCTTTGGGGAAATAATTATCCCCGAGGCCGTTTATCGAGAGTGCGTCCTTGAAGGTGGCGAGAGCGAAGATGCAAGGGCAATTAAAAACGCCGGATGGATCAAGGTGGAGAAGATATCCGACGAGAGGTTAAAACGCACTCTCATGCTTGAACTAGATGAAGGTGAGAGCGAGACGATAGTTTTGGCACTTGAAAAGAACGCCGAGCTTATTTTGATCGACGACTACGATGGTCGAGAAGTAGCGAGGGTTCTGGGACTTAGAGTTGTGGGAACCATCGGTATTCTCCTCAGAGCGAAGTTCCAAGGAAGAATAGAAAGTCTCAAGGAGGAGCTTGAAAAGCTGAAAGCCACGGGCTTCTGGCTGAGCGAGGAGCTTTATGAAAAAGTTTTGAGAGAAGCGGGAGAGATTTAGAGTCACCTCTCCTTAGCTTTTTTCATTCCGGTTTCTACACCTTTGGCGATGGCTTCCTGGAGGAGTTTTTGTGTCTTGAAGAATCTGTATCTGCGATAGGAGAGAATCCCAACAACTAGGGAGGTAAACGCCGCAAGCCCATCAATGAATCCCAGGTAAATACTTCCAGAGAGGTAGTATGCCAAAGGATTAAAGAGAAATCCCATAGCCCACATGCCTAAGTAGGCTTTGTAGAGCTCCTCCGAGTCTTCAAGGGAGTCCCCCAAGATTGTGTTCTTTTTTCTCTGGACATCCCAGAACCCCACAAACACAATAATGGCGTAGGTTATTCCCATCAAATATCCAACTCCCGTAGAAATTGGGTCAGAGCCCATTTCCCTTCTCCCTCCGGATATTTATATATTTCCCTTCTCCCTCCGGATATTTATATATTTCCCTTCTCCCTCCGGATATTTATATATTTCCCTTCTCCCTCCGGACAGTTATATATTTCCCTTCTCCCTCCGGATGG